>NZ_JBQHTM010000001.1:0-167043 GCF_052065695.1 Intestinimonas sp. HCP28S3_D6 | reverse complement strand
AATTTTACCAGAATGGGGCTCCGCTTTCTATATCATATGAGTGATTTTCGGTTTCAGCCATGACCGGAAACCATTGCAATTACTACTCTTTTGGAGTTTTGCTCATGGCTGCATGAAGTACAAAAAGCCCACTGTGTTCACGGTGGCCCTGGCCGCCGCGCTGTGCGTCTCCCTGACGGCCTGTCTATCCTTCAATCCCCGGTCCGGCGGCACGCCGCCCGCCTCGGCCTCCGGCACACCGGACGCGCTCCCCTCCGGGGAGACGGCCACCCCCGCCCCGTCGGAGGCCCCCCTTCCTGAGGAGATGTCGGCCTTCATCGGCTTCATCACCCAGATCTCCCCGGAGGACAACGCGCTTCAGGTGGAGACGGAGCCGAAATACGGCTTCTCCCTGGCGGACCGGGTTACGGTATACCTGCCCGACGCCCTCAGAGCGGAGGAGCAGGGGCTGGGTTCCGGGGTGCGGATCGCATACAGCGGAGAACCGGAGCTGGAGACCCATGACAACGGAACCGGCGCTGAGGCGGCCTCGGCGGTGCTCCGGGCGGAGCAGGTGGCGGACCTCCAGGACTACCTGGTCCTGAACGACGGCTCCACCGGCACCCTTTCGGAGCTGGTCTATGTAGGGAAATACTGTGCCCTGGTCACGGTGGAGTTCACCTACGAGCAGAACGGCACCCACCTCATGGTCCGGGACATCACGGAGGCCCGGGCCGAAAACGTGGCCGGCTGGTGGTCCGTGCAGTCGGACATCCAGCTCGACACCCAGGGCATCATCACCAGCAAAAACGGCATGGAGACCATCCTCCCCTTCACCTACTATGCCAGCATCGGAGAGGGCCTGGCGGAATACAGCGACGTGGCCGTCATCGATCTCTCCACCTTTGACCCCAGTATCTGAATATCTGTGCAGGGCCGGGAGTCTGTGGCTCCCGGCCCTGCCTTTTTGTCCGCATGGCATTTCCGCCGCGGCTGTGCTATAATGCCTTTAATATGCCGGAAGAGGAGGTGTCTGCCATGGCAGTGGAAAACGGAACGTGGATCATGCGCGGCCTGGCCTGGGACGACCCCTGCCGCATCCGGACCTGGCGGGAACTCATCCAATGGGTGGACGAGGTGGGCTTTCTGCCCCTCTTTCGAAATGAGATCAGCGGCTTCTCCACCGAGGAGCACACCTCCGCCTCCTTCTGGTGGTCCGGTGACCCGGAGCAGGACCCCTGGGAGTGGCGGCAGCTCATAGCCCGCAGCGGCCAGGTGGCCTATGGCAAGTTCTTCGGGAAAAAGGCGGGCTTTATCTCCAAAGCCTGGTTCCCACATTTCGCTAACTGGCGGCGGGATGGCTACGACTTTGACAGCCGCTGGGAGGACGCCCTGGCCAGCCTGCGCCAGAAGCGCATCATGGACCAGTTTTCCGACCACGAGGAGCTGTACTCCTTCCAGCTCAAAGGTCTGGCCGGGTTCGGCAAAGGCGGCGAAAAGAACTTTGAGGGCACCGTCACCGACCTCCAGATGGGGGGCTACCTGCTGATCCGGGACTTCCGGCAGCGGCTCAACAAAAAGGGACAGCCCTACGGCTGGCCCATCTCGGTCTACGCCACCCCCGAGGCCCTGTGGGGCTATGACCACATCGCCTCCACCTATTCGGAGGACCCCGCCCGATCCCGGGAGCTGATCTATGAACAGGTGTGCCGCCACTTCCCGGCGGCTACGGAGGAGGCCCTCCGAGCGGTACTGTGATAGATGTGGGAGGACATTCCAGGTACATACCGGATTATTCAAGCTTACAAGGAGAGACAACCATGATCCGAGATATCTGCAAGGACGAGGCCTTTCTGGCCCAGAAGGCGGAGCCCGCCACCCCGGACGACCTGCCCGTGGCCGCCGACCTGCTGGAGACGCTGGAGCACCACAAGGCCGACTGCGTGGGCATGGCGGCCAACATGATCGGCATCAACAAGCGCATCATCGTCTTCGACAACGAGGGGACCTATATGGTCATGTTCAACCCGGAGATTGTCAGAAAGTCCGGCCCCTATGACGCGGAGGAGGGCTGCCTCTCCCTCACCGGCGTCCGCCCGACCAAACGGTGGAAGTCCATCAAGGTGCGCTGGCAGAACGAGCAGTTTCAGGAGCGTCTCAAAACCTTCACCGGCTGGACGGCCCAGATCATCCAGCACGAGATCGATCACTGTGAGGGCATCATCATATGAAAAAGTGCAGGATCACCGTCATGCGTATCACACGGTACGAGGACCTGATGGCCCGGTATGAAAACCCCATCGATCACGCCTGCGACATGGAGGTGGGGCAGGTCTTTGTGGCCAACGGCTGGGAAAAACCGGAGGGCTTCTGTCAGAGCGCCTGGGACACCCTCTCCCCCTTTGTGCTGGCCCTGAGCCACGGGGGCGAAAACTTCTACGACGGCTGGATGAAAGATCCCAAATCCGCCATGCTCTCCTGTAACGACGGCTTCCGTCCGGTGAGCTTCCTGGTGGAGGCACTGGACGAGGACGCAGACTGAGGAGGAACTTCCATGTTTAAACACAAAGTAGCCGTGGTCACCGGCGGCGCAAAGGGCATCGGAAAGGCCATTGTGGAAGAATTTTGCAAAGCGGGTGCCCAGGTGTGTATCATCGACCGGCTGCCCAATGACTACTATGTAGGCGACCTGGCCGACCAGACCGTTCTGGAGGACTTTGCCCGCAAGGTCATCGCCGACTATGGCCACGTGGACTTTTTGGTCAACAACGCCCTGCCCCTCATGAAGGGTATCGATACCTGCACCTACGAGGAGTTCAACTACGCCCTGCGGGTGGGGGTCACGGCACCCTTCTACCTCACCAAGCTGTTTACCCCCCACTTTGCCCCCAGGGCGGCCATCGTGAACATCTCCTCCTCCCGGGATCGGATGAGCCAGCCCCAGACCGAGAGCTACACGGCGGCCAAGGGCGGCATCTCCGCCCTGACCCACGCTCTGGCCGTGAGTCTGGCGGGGAAGGTGCGGGTCAACTCCATCTCCCCCGGCTGGATCGACACCGATTATACCGTCTATGAGGGCCCCGACGCCATCCAGCAGCCCGCAGGACGGGTGGGCAATCCCCTGGACATCGCCCACATGGTGCTCTACCTCTGCTCCGATAAGGCGGGTTTCATTACCGGGGAAAACATCTGCATCGACGGCGGCATGACCCGCCAGATGATCTACCACAACGACTTCGGATGGACCCTGGGAGGGAGCGTATGAGACTTGCCATTCTCTCCGACACCCACGGCCTGCTGCGGCCCCAGGTTTTGGAGCATCTGAAGACCGCCGACGCCATTCTCCACGGCGGCGACATCAACAAACAGAGCATTGTGGACCAGCTGCGGCAGTATGCTCCACTTTACGTGGTCCGGGGCAACAACGACAAGGAGTGGGCGGCAGACATCCCACACGACCTCACCGTCACCTTGGAGGGCATGACCTTTTTCATGGTCCACAACAAAAAAGAGGTCCCGGCGGACCTCTCCGGCGTGGATGTGGTGGTCTTCGGCCACTCCCACAAGTACGCGCAGGAGGAGAAGGGCGGCCGCCTCTGGCTCAACCCCGGCTCCTGCGGCCCCCGGCGGTTCCACCAGGAGATCACCATGATGATGGCCCAGGTGGAGAACGGGCAGATCCAGGTGGAGAAGATCTCCATTCCCCACGAGGTGCAGTGATGGAGCTGGGTCTCACCTTTCCCCTCCAGCGATTTCTAAAATCAAAAACGCCGGCCTACGGCACACAGCCGGACCGGCGTTTCTGCTGGGACCTCCATGTCATTGATCTGCGTGGGCGCAGGAGTCTGCTGGCCGTCCACTGCCACAGCCGGTACACCTTCGTGCGTTATGACGTGTCCCCTCTCCAGTGGGCGGACCTGCCCGGGCTGTTCCGGGAGGGGCTTTTGGAGAGCCTCACTGCCGCCGGGTTTTCTCAGGCCCGGGCAAAGGAGTATCTACAACGGGCGGGGGACTTTGAGATCACCCGCACCCACGGCCGCCGTGAGGTGGCCTTCCTCAACCGGACCTGGGAGGATGTGCTGGCCCTGGACCTGTGCCTGGACCCCGCCGGCCAGGCACAGCCCCTTCTGGACCATGCGGTCAACACCCGTCCCAGCCGGTGCGTAGGGTTTGAGGGTCTTGGGTCCGCCCTTTCTCGGATGGCCGCATCCCTGTGAACACAGAGACTCAATCCCAATGCCCACCGTTCCCGTATCCACCCCGGCTGCTCTCCAGGCCGGTCACCCAGCCGAAGGCGTTGACCTCTACCTCATACCAGGTGTCGCCGTTGAGGATGTCAAAGCTGTACTCATTCCACAGCCCCTCCCGGTCGATCTCCTGTCCAACGACCTCTCCACCGCCCGCGGCGGCCAGCGCGGTTTCACGGGCCTCGCCCACACCCACACGCAGCACCAGAGAGCCGATTACCGCAACCACCAGCACTGCCACCACTGCGATCCCGGCGATGGCCAGGGCACGCGTTTTCCCACTAAACTGCTTCAACATAGCGATATTCCTCCGTCTTATTAATTTTGTGTCCTTCTTGCCAGAATAACGCATCAGAAGGCCCGTTTATCGCAGGGCGGCGGAAATTTTCCCTGTGGGGAGGACATTCCCGGCTTCGCACCACAGCCCAAAGGCCCCTACTGAGACCATAGGAGGAGACAGAGACTTGAATACAGAAGAATGTCTGATCTGCAAGGCGCCCCTGGAGTATCTGACCCATGACCAGGTCATGGAGTGCGCCATCTGCCACAAAAAAGAGCCCAGCAAGACCCGCTGCGTGAACGGGCACTACGTCTGCAGCGACTGCCACACCCAGGGCATGGACAGCATCTTCGGCCTGTGCCTTGCCGAGACCTCCACAGATCCCATCGCCATCGCCCGTAAGATGATGGACCTGCCCTTCTGCCACATGCACGGACCTGAGCACCATGTGATGGTGGGGGCGGCCCTGATCACCGCCTACAAGAATGCCGGCGGGCAGTTGGAGCTAGAGAAGGCCCTTCACGAGATCTACAACCGGGGGAAAAAGGTCCCCGGCGGGGCCTGCGGCTTCTGGGGCGCCTGCGGCGCAGGGATCGGCGCGGGGCAGTTTCTGGCCATCGCCACGGCGTCCACCCCCCTGGCCAAGGAGCCCTGGGGCCTGAGCAATCAGATGACCGCCCGGGCCCTGGACAGCATTGGCAAGGTGGGCGGTCCCCGGTGCTGCAAGCGGGACTCCTTCCTGGCCATTCTCGCCGCCATTGACTTTACCCGGGAGCACTTGGGGGTGGAGATGACGCGCACTCCTCCCGTCTGCTCTTACAGTCCCCGGAACAACCAGTGCATTGGCAAGCGCTGCCCCTTCTCGGCAGCCAACCACCCGAGGCCAAAGGTGGCCTTCCTCTGCGTCCACAACTCCTGCCGCAGCCAGATGGCGGAGGCGCTGGGGAAAAAGCTGGCCGGTGACGTGTTTGAGAGTTTCTCCGCCGGCACCGAGCCCGGCAACCGCATCAACCCCGACGCAGTGCGCCTGATGAAGCAGGTCTACGGCATCGACATGGAGCAGACCCAGCACAACAAGCCCCTCTCTGAGCTGCCGGCGGTGGACATTGTGGTCACCATGGGCTGCAACGTCCAGTGTCCCACCTTTCCCTGCTCCCACCGGGAGGACTGGGGGCTGGATGACCCAAGCGGCAAGGAGGACAGCGCCTTTCTCGCCGTGATGGCGCAAATCGAAACGAAGATACTGGACCTGAAGGCCCGCATCCAGGCCGGCGCGCTGGGCTGATCCCGGCTCCCTCCGGGCCCATGTCAGGAAAACGGGCGAAAGAGACCGTTTTCCCTGGTGGATTTCATTCTGCCCAAAGGGTATACTGAAGCCCGGAACCAAAACAGGAGGAGGGATGGGCCATGGGTTTGGGAAGCAGCCTCTACCACGCCCGGAAAAAGAGCGGGCTGACCCAGGAAAATGTGGCGGAAAAGCTGGGGGTGAGCCGGCAGACCATCTCCAAATGGGAGACCGACGAGACTCTGCCCGACATCCGTCAGTCCAAGGGGCTGGCCATGCTCTACCACGTGACCCTGGACGAGCTCATCGAGTACGACTTCGACGAGCAGCAGGCCCGGCAGATGATCGAGAGCGTCAGCGACGAGGCCCAGGCCAGGATCGACTGGAACAAGGTGTAGAGCAAGAAATATCCGGTACTGGCCACCTATCACCAAAAGGTGCGCATCGATGACTACGCCCCCATGCTGCGGGAGATGCTCACCCAGCTGCGGGTGGACTACGGCTACAACCACACCGATGCCCTGCTGGTGCTCAAGGATATTCTGGCCCGGGTATGGAAGGGCCAGGTGTGACGCAGAGCAGCGGCGGCCACCCAGAATAAAGACCCGTTCCGTCAGATGTTGTTTCACCAAAAACCCCCTATGCTGTGTTGTTTGGTTTACAGCACAGTATAGGGGGAATCTTATATTACGAGTGCCGCCCAGGAAGGCCGTTGCAATCTCGCACACGGCCTGATAGAATCCATCATCATAACAACCGTGGAGGTGCACCATGAGAAATGCAGTTTTGGGATTGCTGCTGTCGGGTTGTCTTTTGACGGGGTGTACTGCCGGAATGGGAGATACCGTCCGGCAGGACGAGATCCCCTTTTCAGAGGGACAGTCCTATGCCGCAGCCTACCTGGGCTACCAACAGATCGACGACTTGGACTTCTATGTGGAGCAGTATCTGGACAGCGACAAGATCCCCATCCACTACATCTCTGATGGGGACTATTATCTGGTGATCCCCCGATATGCCGGTACGGAACTGAAGCTGTACCGCAATGACCTGGAAACCTCTCAGCCCATCCTCCTCTATGAAGATCCGGACTGCGGCCCGTTTATCCTCCAGTGCAATGCCAGCGACATTTTTGCCGACGCCCTGATCCGATTGGACTACGGGGATGAGACAGCGGAGTTTTCTCCCTTCATCTCCCTGAAAGATGGCTCTGTGGATATTGGGGCCCAGGGGCTGGATCTCACCAGGGACCCACAGGAGCAGCCCGATCCCGCATAACAGGACGCCGGACAAATGGAGCGGCCGTATAGTCAGGGGAGATAGACAAGGTGAGATTCTTTGGGCGCTCAGTAGAGCGCCCACCAATACTCCACCAACCTGCGGTATCGGTTTCCTTTGGGCGGCAGCTCCGCACACCTCCGCACCGCCCGGCTCGTTTTTCGCTTGAGGTACTGCTGGGCGCTGCTGCTTCCGGGCTGCTTGATATGGACGCCGCTGTGCAGCAGCCTCCCGCCGTCAAAGCCGCCGTCAATATAGCCGATGTGGGGAGCATAGCCCAGATGCCGGATCAGGAAGAGCAGCTTCTCCCCATGCTTGATGCTCTGGAGCCGGCGATATTCCCTGCCTCGTCCCCCTGCCGGAGTCTTGCCGCTCCACTCATGCATCGTCCCGGCGGTCCCTCTGCTTCAGCCGGTTTCTGTCATATGCCTTCCGGTTCGGCACGGTGCGGGTGACAGGACTGAGGCCATACCAGGAGCCCCGCTGTCTGGCGTGATAGGCCCGCTGCTCCTTTTTGCTCCGCTTGTCCAACGGCACCATTTGGGTCCTCATGGATGCGTATTCCCCCTTTCCTTTGTGACAACTTCTTTACATTTCTCTCCAGCGCCTTGCGTTTCGGCCGCGGATGGGCTATATTGATTGTCCCATGCAACCTATCCGATCGGCAAGAATGGAGGCGATCTTTATGGCGATCACCCGGTTTCCGGTGATCGATCCGGTGGCAACCGGCGCAAACATCACCCGGCTGCGCCGTGAGCACGGTTTCACCGTGCGGGATCTTCAGCGGTTCTTCGGCTTTGAGGAGCCCCAGGCGATTTACAAGTGGCAGAGAGGGCAGAGCCTGCCCAGCATCGACAACCTGTACGCCCTCAGCACGTTGCTCCACATCTCCATGAACGAGATCCTGGTTTCCTCTTCTCATATCGATTCTCTTGAGCAGCAGGCCTCGGCCTGCTGCTCAAACCATATCACGGCGGTTTTCTCCCGGGTGCAGGGGGTATGGCAAAACTTCAGCACCACGCAGGCCCTTATCCGCCCGGCTCCCGCTGCCCCGCTCCACCAAACGGCTGAGGGGGATATGCGGCATTCCGGGCGACTTTTCTTATCCCGTCCCTCAGGTAGATCTGAAAAGGAATGGAGACGTATTTACGGATTTGGGCTGTGAGCGGATTTACAGGTGGACAAATTACGGAGCAGAAGGCGCGCAGTACGAGGCATATCACGTACAAAGTGGCCCGGCATGTTTTATGCCGCCATCTCGCATCGAAAATACTAGACTTCTCCGCAGAACACGCAGCCTCATAGTTCATCTGCGTCTGAACCGGCCGCAGCAGCGCCACCGTTTTGCCATACCCGCCACACCCGAAGGCGCAGCGGGTTTTGTCTCTGTTACGCACCGGCGTTCCCGCCGCCTGCCGCCCGTTCGATCACGTCGTTCAGGATGGTCTCAAAGCTGTCATTGAGATCGAAGGGGGGCACATAGTCCACCTCCGTATTGACCAAACACTTGTCCATCTCCATGGAGCACCCATCGGCCTGCTTGCTCAGAGCGGTGGCCAGGGCACGGATTCTGTTCCGGTCAAAGTCGATGGTGACCACCTGTCTGGCATCGCATCGATAGGTGACCTGGTTCCCGTCACTGTTGAACCGGTACCCGGAACCGCCCCCCGGAATGGTCTTCTCGCTGCTGCGCAGGGCGGTCATACCGCGGAAGGTCCGGGCCAGGGCCTGCCGCTGCCGGTTGAGCCCCGTCTCACTGTCCAGATCCAGCGTCAATCTGCTTTTGGCGTCCCGGATGGCCCGGCTGAGCTTCTCCCGCTCGCCCATCATGTCCATGAGAAATCCCGCGATCTCATTGGCGTGTCCGGCGTATTCGCTGGAGGCGTTCTCCTCCACCACCACATCCCGGTCATCGGCCATTACCTTGCTGCGCAGGTGTGTCGTCTTGATCTTGAGGATGTTCCGCTCATCCTTCAGGATGTCCATGGCCTGGAGCATGACCGCCTGGAGCTTGTTCTGGACACGAAACGCGTCTTTCAGGTTCATTCGGCTTACCTCCCTTTGTCTCTTGTCGGATCTATCATAGCTCCAAACATCCCCTCTGTCATTGAACTGCTGGTTTAGTCCAGACCTTCTCCCCAAATGCCCAAAAGAAAAAGGACAGCGTGGGATGCTCCCCTCGCTGCCCTTTTGGCCTTTTCCTATTCGTTTTCAGCTGCCGGTGACCCGGTCCCGGCGCACTGTATCTTACAGCTTCAATCCCTCGGCCCACGCCTTCAGCTCCGCCGGGTCCAGCCGGCCGTTGAGCATACGTCCCTCCAGAATCCTGGCACCGGGGGCACTGTCCTTCAGCCCCTCCGACGACTTACCCAAACCGCTGCCGCCGGAGGTGGCAAAGAGCACAATGGTCTTGCCGGTAAAGTCATAGCGCTCCAGGAAGGTATTGATGATGGTGGGGGCCACATACCACCAGATGGGAAAGCCCAGGAAGATCACATCATGACCGGCCACAGGGGCATCCCCGTCGGCCAGCGCCGGGCGGGATCGCTTGTCCTTCATCTCCACACTACTGCGGGATTGCTGGTCTGTCCAGTTCAGGTCGGCGCTGGTATAGGGTACCGCTGGTTTGATCTCATAGAGGTCGGCCTCCACGGCCCCGGCCAGGACTTTCGCCGCTTTGGCGGTGGTGCCACTGGCGGAAAAATAGGCAACCAGTGCTTTGCTCATAAAAATCTCCTCCTTTTACACCATTGTAAGCCGTGCCGCTGGAAATGTAAAATGCCCGCTTCTTATGGGCTGACATTCCTGAAAAGCATTTTACCCAGTCTTTGGACAAGCTGGGCCGGGAACCCTGTGGGGGGCTCCGCCTTTTTGCTATGCCGTCTCCGACTTATGGCGCAGGGCGTAGTAAAAGAAGTACTGCTGCATGATCCCCGCCCCGTCGCCGTAGCGGGCAAAGGGGTCCCGGCCCCGGTACTTGCCCCGGATGATCTTGTTGATCCAGGTGTCCACCGGGGCGCAAGCGGTGCGGCCGTAGGCAAACAGAGCCACACAGCTGGCTACCTTCACCCCTACCCCCTTTATCTCCTCCAGGGCGGCGAGGAGCTCCCCGTCGGGGAGGGTGGCCATGGCCGCCAGGTCGGTCTCCCCCGCCAGCACCCGCTCCACTGCGTCCCGGAGATAAGGGGCACGATAGCCGGCCTTGCAGTCTATGTAGTCCTCCACCGTCACGTCCTTGAGCTGCAAGGGGGTGGGAAAGGCATAGAGGGTCTCCCGGGACGTCTTCAGCTGGGTGCCGTACCGGCGGCTGAGCTCCTCCACCATGGCCCGGATGGCGGGGATGCTCTTGCGCTGGGAGATGATGAAGGTGAGCAGGGTCTCCCAGGGGTCCTGGCGCAGGATGCGGATGCCCGCCCCGGTCCGGGCGGCCTCCTGCAGGAAGGTGTCCCTGGCCGGGATCTTCTCCCGGACGGCCCGGTAGCTCCGTCCCAGGTCAAAATAGGGGCGCCACACCTGTTCCCAAGTCTCCCCGCCGCAGCTCACCTCCCACCGCTCCTCCCCGGTCCTGCGGAGGTACACCGCCTGATTTCCAGTGAGGAAGCGGAAGGCGCCGTCCTCCAGGCGGACGGCCCGGAAGCACTGGCCGCTGTCGATGATCTTCTCCGGGTCAAAATCGTCAGAAATGCACACGTTCATCTGTATCCTCCTCTCCCGCGCCCGCCGGCTTCTTCCGGTATGTGGACAGCTGCGCGTGCAGGCAATCCAAAAACAGCTCCGCCGCCTTGGAAAAGATCTGGGATTTTTTCCACACCAGGTACATCCCCAGCTCCAGCCTGGGCTCCAGGGGACGGAAACACAGGTTGCTGCCGGTGGTGTTCACCAGCTTGGCCAGGGTAAAGGCGTAGCCCATCCCCTCATCCACCATCAGGGAGGCGTTATAGATGAGGTTATAGGTGGCCACGGTATGGAGCTCGGATGGCTCCCGCCGAAGCCAGCGGTACAGACCGCTTTTGTTGTCCACCTGCCGGGAGAGGATCAGTGGCTTGTCCCACAGGTCCCGGGGAGAGACAGACTCCCGGTGGGCCAGAGGGCTGTCCCGCCGCATCAGCACCCCCCAGGTGTCCTTCATGGGCAGCTCCATATAGTGATACTTGATCTTGTCGATGTCCCCCAGCAGCACCCCGAAATCCAGCAGCCCCTTGTCCAGCCGCTCGCACACGTCCACGGCGTCCCCGCTGACGATGTGGAACCGGATGCCCGGATGGCTCAGCTGGAGCCGGTTGGCCGCCCGGACCAGCTGCCGCACCCCGTCGGTCTCGCCGGTGCCGATGTAGATGTCCCCGCTGACCGCCCGGTCCGACTGGGTGACCTCTCGCTCCGTCCGATCCACCAGCTCCAGGATCTCCTCCGCCCGCTTTCGCAGCAGCATGCCCTCCTCCGTGAGGGTGATCTTCCGGCTGCCGCGGATCATGAGCTGTTTGCCCAGCTCCTCCTCCAGCTCCCGGAGCTGCCGGGACAGGGTCGGCTGGGTCAGGTGCAGGGACTGGGCCGCCGCCGAGATGTTCTGCTCCCGGGCCACGGCCAGAAAATATTGCAGCACCCTCAGTTCCACGCCGTTCACCTCCTGTTGGTCTGATGATAACACAGGTCAGTCATAGGTTTCAAGCATAATAAGTCATTCTATATAGGTATTTGTTATCTGTGCAGCCAAGTGATACAATGGGGGTAGAAATCAGACAAAGTAGGAGTTCAATATGGATCTGGAAACATTTTTGGCCTATCTGAACAGTGGAAAGACGGTACAGGGGGGCAGTGAGGCCCACCTCTTCATGCACGGCGTCAGCCAGGAGGCCCTGCGCATCACCGCTGAAATGAACAGCGGCTACCACACGCCGGAGGAGCTGCGGGAGCTCTTCTCCCGGCTCATCGGTCGGCCGGTGGACGAGAGTTTTGGCCTCTTTCCCCCCTTCTACACCGACTGCGGCAAGAACATCCACATCGGCAAGAACGTCTTTATCAACATGGGGTGCAAGTTCCAGGACCAGGGCGGCGTCTACATCGGGGACGGCGCCCTCATCGGCCACAATGTGGTGCTGGCCACCCTCAACCATGTCAAATCCCCCAGGGACAGGAGCAGCATGGTCCCCGCCCCCATCCGCATCGGCAAAAACGTGTGGATCGGCTCCAATGCCACTATTCTGCCCGGGGTGACCATAGGCGACGGCGCCATCGTGGCCGCCGGGGCGGTGGTGGCCAAGGACGTGCCGGAAAACACCATCGTGGGCGGCGTACCCGCCAAGATCATCCGACAGCTGAGCGAGGAGGAACTGAAATGAGCAAGAACGTTCTGGTCATCTCCACCAGCCTGCGGTCGGGCAGCAACTCCGATCTGCTGGCCCAACGCTTTGCCCAGGGCGCCCGGGAGGCCGGCCATGAGGTGGAGGTCCTCACCCTGCGGGGCAAGGACCTGGGCTTCTGCACCGGCTGCCTGGCCTGCCTGAAGGCACCCCGCTGCGTCATTGACGACGACGCCAACGACATCGTGGAGAAGATAGGGGCGGCGGACGTGCTCTGCTTTGCCACCCCGGTCTACTACTACGGCATGTCCGGCCAGATGAAGACCCTGCTGGACCGGGCCAACCCCCTCTACTCCGCCGACTACCGGTTCCGGGAGGTCTACCTCCTGGCCGCCGCCGCGGAGGAGGACGAACACACTGTGGACGGCACCGTCACCGGCCTCACCGGCTGGGTGGACTGCTTTGAAAAGGCCCGGCTGGCCGGCACCGTCTTTGCCGGCGGCGTCAACGCCCCCGGAGAGGTCCAGGGCCATCCCGCCCTGGAACAGGCCTACGGACTGGGCAGACAGCTTTGAGGCGGAGGTATGCAGTCATGACCGGAATCCTGACCATGCTCCTGGCCATTCTGGGCCTCTCCGCCTGCACGGCGGCGGAAATATCCACCGCCCCCGTCACCCCGCCTCCCACCCAGGCGGTGGTATCAGAACAGGAGACGCCCCTGCCCTCCGGGGAGACGACGTCCGGTGAGGAGGAGACCAAGCTGAAGATCACAGTGGGAGACGAGGTGCTGCTGGCCACCTTCGAGGACAACCTCTCCGCTGAGGAGTTCCGGGACCTGCTCGCCCAGGGCCCGGTGACGGTGGAGATGGACGACTACGGCGGCTTTGAAAAAGTTGGCTCCCTGGGTACGGCCCTGACCCGGAGCGACGAGCAGATCACCACCCAGCCCGGCGACGTGACCCTCTACCAAGGGGATCAGATCACCATCTACTACGGCACCAACACCTGGAACTTTACACGGCTGGCCAGGATCGACGATCCCACCGACCTGCGGGAGAGGCTGGGAAATGGGACGGTCTCGGTCACCTTTTCTCTAGAATAGGAGGTCTTTTACATGGCAGTCAAACAGACCGCGGGCCGGGAGGCCCTGGGGGAGTTCGCCCCTAAATTCGCCCAGCTCAATGACGACGTGCTCTTCGGCGAGGTGTGGAGCCGTGAGGACAAGCTCTCCCTCCGGGACCGCTCCCTGGTGACAGTGGTGGCCCTCATGGCCCAGGGGCTGGTGGACAGCTCCTTTCAGTACCACCTGGCCACCGCCAAGAAAAACGGCATCACCCGGGAGGAGATCGCCGAGATCCTGACCCACGCCGCCTTCTACGCCGGCTGGCCCAAGGCCTGGGCCGCCTTCCGCATGGCCAAGGAGGTGTGGGCCGAGGACGGCGACGACGGCAAGGCCCGCCACCAGCGGGAGATGGTCTTCCCCATCGCCGCCCCCAACGACGGCTTCGCCCAATATTTTGTGGGCCAGAGCTATTTGCAGCCCCTCTCCACCGACCAGGTGGGGGTGTACAATGTCACCTTCGAACCGGGCTGTCGCAATAACTGGCACATCCACCACGCCGCCAAGGGCGGTGGGCAGCTGCTCCTCTGCGTGGCCGGCCGGGGCTGGTACCAGGAGTGGGGTAAGGAGGCCCGGGCCCTCCGCCCCGGCGACGTGGTCAACATCCCGCCGGAGGTGAAGCACTGGCACGGCGCCGCCCGGGACAGCTGGTTCTCCCACCTGGCCCTGGAGGTGCCTGGAGAGGACACCTCCAACCAGTGGCTTGAGGCCGTCTCCGACGAGGACTACGGACAGCTGGGCTGAGTTTCCCCATATGCAAAAGGGTTCCCCGTGCGGTTATACAGCCGCGCGGGGAACCCTTTTGTTGTATTTTACTTTTTGACAAAGCGGCTGTTGAAGAAGGCGGTGAAGTCCGCCAGCTCCGCCTCCTGGGAGACGTAGACGTACAGCTTCTCGTCCTCCAGCCAGTCATAGGCGTTGATGGCGATGTAGCCGTGCCGGTCGGGGTAGATGACAAAGGCTTCGGTGGGGTACTTGTTCCGGTAGGCCTTCAGGATCTCCGTCCGGCGGTACCAGGTGGGCTCGCCGCAGCCGGAGAGGTCGGGGACCGTGGGCACCACCACGATGGTCTCGCTTTCCTCGTTCCAGCCCACGATAAGGTTGCCGATCTTGGTCTTGCTGCCGTGGACGAAGCCGTAGTTGAACCGGGATACGTCCTCGGTATAGCCGAAGATCAGCCGGTAGTCGCCCCCGTTTTCCACCACCTGGTCAAAGAGGGTGCGCATCTTTTGGGCATTGGCGTTGCTCTTCTCCATGTCGATCTCGGGTCCTTTGAACAGTTTTCCGAAAAATCCCATAGCTGTATCCTCCCAGCATCCATTTATTTGTAAGCCGCACAGCCCGGCTTCCGGGCGGCCTGCCGCTCACGCAGAATAAAGATAAAATTTATATTTTGTATTTATTTAGGGTAAAAAACAGATCCGCCGGGATCAGGCCGCAGCCGTGATGGCAGACGGATCTGGGTATGCTTCTAGCGGGGCTTGTCCTCCCGCATCCCCTCCAGGCAGTCCACGATGGCGGTGATCTGGACCTCCGCCGCCGCGTCGGCGGCCTCGGGCACCAGCAGGGGGAGTGAGGACGGGATGGCCCGGCGGAGGACCATGACCGCCAGACTCAGGTTGGTGAAGAGGGCCACCCGCCCGTGGTCGGGCCGGATGCCGAAGCACTCCAGGAGCCTGGAAAAGAGCTGGAGCTGCTTTTCCCGAAAGCGCCGGTAGCTCTCCTCGGACAGCCGCCGGAACAGGAGCTGCTGCTCCTCGATGGTCATGACCGCAATGCCGTTGCGCTCGCCATAGCAGCAGGCGCGGAGGAACCCCTCCACACCCTCCCGCCAGGTGAGGGCCGGGTCCTCCATCAGCTGTCGGGCGTAGGCCAGGACCCTGGGCTGCTGATGGTAGAGGGCCTCCACGATCAGGTCCTCCTTGCTGGGGAAAAAGGTGTAAAAAAAGGTGCGGGAGATGCCCACCGTCCGGTAGATCTGCTCCACGGTGGTGTGCTGGATGCCCTGCCGGGCCATGAGCGCCAGGCCGGTGGTGACCAGGGTCTCCCGGATACGCGCCCGCTCCTCCTCGGAATAGGCCACCTTGGGCATCCTTCCCGCCTCCTTTAATAAAGATAGTTTTTAAAATTTATCTTTATTTTACCACATAGTCTACCGCGGGGCAAGAGGGCAGTTTGCCCCCGGCGGCCTTTTGTGGTATCCTATGACTGATACACCAAGCAAAAAGGAGACCATCCATGGAATATCTGGACATCGTCAAAGACCCCGCCGGCCACATGGGCCAGAACCGGAACCTGCCTCCGGACCTGAAGACCAAGGCCCGGCAGCTGTGCTGGGAATTCAACCAGTCCCCGCCCGACGCCGCCGACCGGCGGCAGGAGATCCTGCGGGAGCTCTTCGGCACCTGCCACCCCCTGACCTTCATCGAGCCCACCTTCCGCTGCGACTTCGGCTTCAACATCCACACCCACGGCCTGGCCGTCATCAACTACAACTGCGTCATCCTGGACACCTCCCCCGTCCACATCGGGGCGGGTGCCTTTATCGCGCCGGGGGTCTGCCTGAGCTGCGCCGGCCACTCCATCGACCCGGAGCAGCGCTCGTCGGGCATCAGCACCTCCAGGCCCATCACCCTGGAGGAGGACGTGTGGATCGGCGCCAATTCCGTGGTCTGCGGCGGCGTCACCATCGGCAAGGGCTCCGTCATCGGCGCTGGCAGCGTGGTCACCCGGGACATTCCGGCGGGAGTGGTGGCCGCCGGGGTGCCTTGCCGCCCCATCCGGCCCATCACCGAAGAGGACAAGATCCCGCCGGAGCAGCTGGCCTTTTAAGGGGGGTAACGGGACATGATCCTCTATTTTTCCGGCACGGGCAACAGCCGTGCCTGCGCCAAATGGCTGGCCGACGTCCTGGGTGACGACTGCCGGGACGTCTTTTCCTTCGTCCGGGACGGCATCGCTGGGGAGTTCGTCTCCCGGACCCCCTGGGTCTTTGTCTCCCCCACGTACAGCTGGCGGCTCCCCAGGGTCTTTGACCGCTTCCTCCGTACCAGCCGTCTCTCCGGCGCCCGGGACGCCTACTTTGTCATGACCTGCGGCGAGGACATCGGCGCCGCCCCCCGGTACAACCGGGCCCTCTGCGCCCGGCTGGGCCTGCGCTGCCGGGGGACCCTGACGGTGGTCATGCCGGAGAACTATATCGCCATGTTCTCCGCCCCCACGCCAGAGGAGGCCCGCCCCATTCTGGCCGCCGCCCGCCCGGCTTTGGAGCGGGCCGCCGCCTGCATCCGGCAGGGGAGCGACTTCCCCGAGGGGAAGGTGGGCCCTCTGGACCGCCTGAAGTCGGGCCTGGTCAACGACCTCTTCTACCGTTTCCAGGTGAAGGACCGCCCCTTCACCGTCTCCGACGCCTGCATCTCCTGCGGCAGGTGTGAACGGGACTGTCCCCTGGGCAACATCCGCCTGGAGGGCGGACGGCCGGTGTGGGGCGGGCGCTGCACCCACTGTATGGCCTGCATCTGCGGCTGCCCCACGTCGGCCATCGAATACGGAAAGGTCAGCCGGGGCAAGCCCCGGTACCAGTGTCCCAAAGACCCCTTCGGCGATTGAACCAAAAAGGACGTCCGGCCACGGCCGGACGTCCTTTGAGCCTGTCGATAAAGTCGACAGGCTCTCTCAAAAATGCAAGCATTTTTTCGAAAGGCTGCGGGCCGCTGCATCGCACTCGCTGCGCTCGCACGTTTGCGGCCCGAGTCGTGTTTTTTCCGAGGCACATGTCCCCGGAAAAAACAGACTTAAATTTTTTCCGTCGTCTGCGGACGACGGAACTCTGCGAGGCTCTTGCACAAAATTGGAGGCATTTTCCTTTTTCGACAAACTGGAATGACGTCCGGCCACGGCCGGACGTCATTTCACTATGTACTCTTATTCTCCTTAGCGCGCCGCCTTCACCGTGCGGGCCTTCACCAGATCGTAGGTCCGCAGGAAGGGGGTCACCGCCGCGCCGGTCTCCAGGTGGTGGAGGAGGATGCGGCCGCAGGCCTCGCTGTCGCTGCCCGCCCGGTGGTGGTCCAGCCCGATGCCCAGGCTGGCACACAGGGTGTCCAGACGGTGGTTGGGAAGCCCCGGCAGCAGCCGGCGGCTCATCTGGCAGGTACAGGCGTAGGGCACCTGCTCCTTCCAAAAGAGCCCGTAGGCCCGCAGGCACTTGGCCAGCACCGACATATCGAACTGGGCATTGTGGGCCACCAGCAGCCCGCTCTCGAAGAGGGGGCGCAGCTTCTCCCACAGCGCCGGAAAGGTGGGCTGCCCGGCCACCATCTGAGGGGTGATGCCGGTGAGGGCCACGTTGAAGGGCTCAAAGGGGACCTCCGGGTCCACCAGAAAGTCGTAGGTCTCCGTCACCTGCATGTTCTCCACCACCGCCACGCCCATGGCGCTCATGCGGTCGTTGGCGTGGTTGGGGGTCTCCACGTCAAAGGCGATATAGCGTCCCGCTCCCATGCTGCGCTCCTTTGTGTTACGTCAAATATTTCTCTGCAAAGACGGCCATGGGCCGGTTCACCTGCCGGGCCACCATGCCCACCAGCAGCGCCGCCGCCACCGTGCCCTCCCGGACCCCCACCAGGCCGTGGAGAAACAGAAAGGACAGGATGCAGGAGAGGACCACTAGGGTCACGTCGAAGCCCACCTTGGCCCGGGCAAAGGGTACCGGGAAGACCTTGCACACGGCCAGCACCATGCCCTCGCCAGCCAGAGTGACCACATTGGCGGTCACCTCGAAGCTGACCCCCACGCCCACCAGCAGGATGCCCACCACGCACAGCACCCACTGGGTGAGGTAGGAGCCCGGAACCACGCCGCTGAGCACCCACACACTGAAGTCGGTGAGGCCACCGAACACCAAGGCCACCGGCAGCTGGATGAGCTGGATGGGCTCATATCGCCGGCGCAGCAGCAGGATCTGAAGCACGATCAGGGTGACGTGGAGGAGGATGGTGGTGGTCCCCACGCTCAGCCCGCTGATCTGGCCCGTCACATAGGGCAGGCTGGAGATGGGGGAGGTGCCCAGCCCCGCCTTGATGGAGAAGGCTACCCCGAAGGACATGATCACCAGTCCAACGCACAGGAGCACATAGCGCTTGATCAATCCGCCCAGCTTCGTCCCCGTCATACCGACCTGCTCCTCTCCCGACGCACACAGGAAGGCGCGGCGCACCCGGTGCCGCCGATCCTCAACATACTTACCTTTTTATTATAAGGCGGCTGTCAAGGCGGCGGCCCTTGCCATCCTGGCCGGGGGCTACTATAATGCTGGTATAGGCCTCGCCTCGGCGGGGCACTCTGAAGCGGTCCCCAGGTGGACCGGAAGGGAGCGGCCATGGCCACCATCGTCCCCGTCACCGACCTCACCCACCCCGGGCTCTCCCCCTACGCCCGGCTCACCGAGCACCAGCTGCGCAGCCGCCGGAACCCGGAGGAGGCCCTCTTCATCGCCGAAAGCCCCAAGGTCATCGGCCACGCCCTGGACGCCGGCTATGTGCCCGTCTCCCTCCTCATGGAGGAAAAACACCTCCGGGGCCAGGGAGCGGCCCTTCTGGACCGATGCGGGGACATCCCCGTCTACACCGGGGAGAGCGACCTGCTGGCTTCCCTCACCGGCTACCGGCTGACCCGGGGCATCCTGTGCGCCATGCGGCGGCCCGCCCTCCCCACGGTGGAGGACATCTGCGCCGGCGCCCGGCGGGTGGCCGTGCTTGAGGGCATCGTGGACCCCACCAATGTGGGGGCCGTCTTTCGCTCAGCCGCCGCCCTCCACATGGACGCCGTACTAGTCACCCCCACCTGCTGCGACCCTCTCCACCGCCGCTCGGTGCGGGTAAGCATGGGCACCCTCTTCCAGGTCCCCTGGACGGTCATCGGCAGCCGGGCCGGCGACTGGCCCCACCCGGGGCTGGAGCAGCTGAAGGCCCTAGGCTTCTCCACCGCCGCCATGGCCTTAAGCCCCACCGCCGTCACCATCGAGGACCCCCGGCTCCGCTCGGAGGAGCGCCTGGCCATCGTGCTGGGCACCGAGGGGGACGGCCTCTCCCACCACACCATCGCCGGGTGCGACTACACCGTGTGCATTCCCATGTCCCACGGCGTGGACTCCCTCAACGTGGCGGCGGCCAGCGCCGTGGCCTTCTGGGAGCTGCGGGTGCGGTAAGACGGAAAGGAGGCAGCCCCATGTCAGGGCCCTATTGCAAGCTGGAAATTTTTATTCCCGAGAGCCACCTGGAGGCTCTCGGGGCCGCCCTTCAGTCGGTGGACGCGGGCCATATCGGCGCCTATGACGGTTGTCTCTCCTACTCCCCTGTCACCAGCTGCTGGCGGCCCCTCCCCGGCACCGCCCCCTATCTGGGCCGGGTGGGGGAGCTGTGCACCGCCCCCGAGCTGAAGGTGGAGGTCACCTGCCGGGTGGCCGATCTGGAAAGGACCGTCGCCGCCGTCAAGGCGGTCCACCCCTACGAGGAACCCGTCATCAACGCCATCCCCCTGCTCTCCACCGGCCTGGGGGAGTAATCAGGAAAGGAAGTGGGCCTATGCTGGCCTATACCTACGTGGGCCGGGGAGACCTCCGGCTGCTGGAAAAACCCAAGCCCGTGCTGCTGGAGGACCGTGACGCCATCGTCCGGGTGACCCTGGCCAGCATCTGCACCAGCGACCTCCACATCAAGCACGGCTCGGTGCCCCGGGCGGTGCCCGGCATCACCTTGGGGCATGAGATGGTGGGCGTGGTGGAGGAGGTGGGCGCCGCCGTCACCCGGGTCAGGCCCGGCGACCGGGTGGCGGTAAACGTGGAGACCTTCTGCGGGGACTGCTTTTTCTGCCGTCACGGCTGGGTCAACAACTGCGTCCACCCCCAGGGGGGCTGGGCCCTGGGCTGCCGCATTGATGGCGGACAGGCCCCCTACGTCCGGGTACCTCTGGCCGACCAGGGTCTCACCCCCATCCCCGCCGGGGTGAGCGATGCCCAGGCCCTCTTTGTGGGGGACATCCTGGCCACCGGCTACTGGGCCGCCCAGATCACCCCCGTGGGACCGGAGGACACCGTCCTCCTCATCGGCGCCGGGCCCACCGGCGTATGTACCCTCCAGTGCCTGCTGCTCCAGAGCCCCAAACGGGTCATCGTCTGTGAGCGGGACCCCCAGCGCCGGGCCTTTGTGGAAAAGCACTATCCCCAAGTGCTGACGGTGGGCCCCGAAGAGGTCCTCTCCTTTGTTCTGGCCCACTCCGACCACGGCGGCGCCGACGCCGTCATCGAGGCAGCGGGCACCGAGGACACCTTCCGTCTGGCCTGGCAGTGCGCCCGGCCCAACGCCGTGGTGACGGTGGTGGCCCTCTATGACGGTCCCCAGGTCCTCCCCCTCCCCGATATGTACGGCAAAAACCTCACCTTCAAGACCGGCGGGGTGGACGGCTGCAACTGCGCCGAGACCCTGGACCTCATCGCCGCCGGGAAGCTGGACACCACGCCCCTCATCACCCACACCTATCCCCTCCCGGACATCTCCGCCGCCTACACTCTCTTTGAGCAGCACGAGGACGGCGTCATCAAGGTGGCCATCGACATGGCCCTCTAATCAACGAAAAGGAGCGATTCATCATGCTGGAAGCCGGCGTCAAAGCCCCCGCCTTCACCCTCCCCGACAAGGACGGCAACCCCATCTCCCTCTCCGACTTTTTGGGCAAAAAGGTCATCCTCTACTTCTATCCCAAGGACAACACCCCCGGCTGCACCCGGCAGGCCTGCGCCTTCGCCGGCAGCTACGACGCCTTCCGGGACCTGGACGCAGTGGTCATCGGGGTGAGCAAGGACTCCATCGCCTCCCACCAGAAATTTGCCCAGAAATATGACCTCCCCTTCCTTCTCCTCTCCGACCCGGAGCTGGGCGTCCTCCAGGCCTACGGCGTCTGGCAGGAGAAGAAGCTCTACGGCAAGGTGAGCATGGGGGTGGTCCGCACCACCTTCATCATCGACGAAAATGGCGTTATCGAGAAGGTGATGCCCAAGGTGAAGCCCGACACCAACGCCGCCGACATCCTGGCCTACCTCCAGGGAAACTGACCCACACAAGAGCGCCCCGGAATTTTGGTCCGGGGCGCTCTTGTGCTTCAATGGGGCTCCATCAGGTTCTGAAACCGGCGGTGGAGGACCGTGTCCGGGTACCACTGGTCCATGACCTGGGCCACGGGCCCGTCGGCGGGACGGCCTGCCTGCCGCTCCTCCATCCGCAGCATGGCGGCGGAGGAGAGGAGGGTGTCCGCCGCCAGGACCATAGCCATGCCCCGCAGCAGGACCCGGCTGGCCCGGGGCGGCAGCCGGCCGGTCAGGCGGGTCAGGGCGGGAAAGCCCCGGAGCACCCACAGAGCGGCGCCCAGGCCCCACAGCAGGGCGAAGAGCAGGTTGGTCCGCCCCGCCAGGTGAAAGGGCATGTGGGAGTAGTCCCAAAAAAGCTTGTGGAACATGGCCTCCCCCACCGCGCTGGCCACATATTCAAAGCCGCCTCCCAGCACGCCCCCGGCCATCAGCAGCACCCAGGGGCCCCGGTGCCGGAAGGGCCAGAGGCACCAGGTCACCAAGACGGCCCCCAGCCCCCACACCAGGCTGAAGGGCCCGTAGAGGAGACTGCTGCGGCTCATGACTATGCCGGTGGCGCTCCAGACATAGGCCACTTCGATGCGCTCCCCCAGAAAGCCTGCCGCCAGAAAGGTCCAGAACAGTGGGTAGGCTGCCGGGAACTGGAAGGCCCTCCTTCCGGGGAACACCCTGGGGCAGCGCGGCGGCGGGTACCGGGCCGGCCTTCCAGACCAGCACCAGGATGGCCAGCAGGAGCGCGGTCAAAAAAATCAGCACGGCCCTACCCTCCGCCTTCCGCCCGCCGGGCCAGAAGGGCGGTGGCCAGGTCGCTGGCCCCGTCGATTAGAAGGCCCACACCAAAAACCATGATGACCGCCCGGACGCCCCGGAAGGGGTTGGCCACCAGCAAGATGCCCAGTGCGATGGGCAGCAGGCAGGCGATGAGCTGGGGGATCAGGTCGGTCCCCCGGCCCCTTACCGCCCGGGCCATCAGAGGGAGCTTGCCCAGGCCGTCGGCCAGGAGCAGCAGCCCCAGGGTGAGGGGCAAAAAGGCCAGGATGGTCAGGGGGCGCAGCAGGGCAAAGACGGCAAAGGCCAGAGGCAGGACCCCAAGAAAGAGGTCTCCCGGCGAGGCCTCCTCCGTCCGGCGGTCCTGCCCATAGCGCCACAGGTGGACAACACCGTACACCACCGCGCCGGCGGCCAGGCTGCGGACGAAGAGCCGTCCGCTGGCATCCGGGAACAGGAGCAGCAGCAGGCCCAGGACCATATAGAGGATGCCGAGCCAGACCGTCGCGGCCCGGGTCCAGAAAAATCGGATCACCATAGCGTACCTCCCAGTCACAGTCTGTCCCGCCGGGCTCAACTTATGCGAGTATATCTTTTCCCTGCCGGCGCACAATGAAGGGAAAGGGAGGGAATGTCATGACGGATTTTTCCAGAAACGGGCCGTGGGCGGCGGGGTGCAGCGCCCTCAGCTGGCACACCGGGGACGGCAAGCACCTCTGGGGCCGGAATTACGACTTTGACCGGCTGGCGGAAGGGAGCAAGGTGACCGTCCTCCCCCGTGGGACGCCTTACTGGCTGCTTCAGGCGTCGGACGGAACGGAGGAGCGCGCCGCCGTCCGCTACGCCTGCGCCGGCACGGGGCTGCTGCTGGGACGGGCGCCGGTACTCTATGAGGGGCTCAACGAGGCCGGGCTCATGGGCGGACAGCTCTACTACCGGGGCTTCGCCCACTACGGCGGCCCTTGTCCCCACGCCCGCCCTGTCCAGCCCCCCTTTCTGGTCCTCCACCTGCTGGCCCAGTGCGCCTCGGTGGCAGAGGCCGCAGCCCTTCTGGAGGAAGAACTGGCTTTGGCGGACATTCCCTTGCTGGGGACGGTGCCGCCCCTCCACTGGTCCTTCTCCGACACCACCGGGGAGACTATGGTGGTGGAACCCGACACCGGCAGTCTCCATATCTACCGTCACGCCCTGGGGGTCATGACCAACAGCCCCGGCTACCCCTGGCACCGGCTCAACCTTCTCAACTACGCCGGTCTTCGGGATCTGGACCACGCCGCCACCCCCTTTGGGGACGGCCTGGAGCAGTGCTTCTCCGGCAGCGGCGCCCAGGGCCTCCCCGGAGACTGGAGCTCCCCCTCCCGTTTCGTCCGCCTGGCCTTCCTGCGCACCTTCGCCCCGCCCGGGGAGGACGAGGAGAGCGGAGTGAGCCGGATGTTCCGCCTCCTCCAGAGTGCCGCCTTTCCCCTGGGGGCGGTGCGGGTGAGCCACCAGAGCGCCGCCACCGACCTGGACACCGATGTTCTCCCCTTTGACTACACCGTCTACACCGGCGTCTGCTGCGCCGAGTCCCGCCGGTTCTACTGGACCACCTACGAGAACCAGCGGATACGTTACCTGGAGCTGGACCCGCTGCTGGACCGCCCGACACCCCTCCAGTTTCCCCTGGACGAGGCCCCGGATTTTCTCCCGGTCACCGATCAGTTTTGCTAGAAAACACCGCAGCGGCCCTCCCGTCAAAAGATGGGAGGGCCGCTGCGGCTGAGGAAAAGTGGTGGGAAATCTATGGTCAGTCCGTCCGCAGGGCGGCCACCGGCGTGAGGCCGGAGGCTATGATGGCCGGGTACATGCCGAAGGCGATGCCCAGCACCACCGAGAAGAGGAAGGCCCCTGCGGCCAGAACGGGATCGGGGAAGAGGAGGAGCTTCAGGATGAGCTTGCCCGCGATGAGGGTGCCGATGAGCCCCATGAGGATGCCCAGCACCCCGCCCAGGCCGCACACCACGGCCGACTCCACCAGGAACTGGAGGAGAATGGAGGACCGGGGGGCACCGATGGCCTTGCGGATGCCGATCTCCCGGGTGCGCTCCGACACGGTGACCAGCATGATGTTCATAATGCCGATGCCGCCCACCAGTAGGGAGATACCGGCGATGCCGCCCAGCACCAGGCTCATGGTGGCGTTCTGCTGCTTGGCGTCGTCGATGAACTGCTCGTCCGACTGCACCGAGCAGTTGTCCTTGCCCACCTGCCCCTCCAGATAGCCGCTCAGGAGGGTGATGGCCTGCTTCACCGCCGCCCGGTTCTTGGCCTTGGCGGTAAAGCTGGTGATCTTCTCCTGGCTTCTCAGGATACGGGTGGCCGTCTCCGGCACCACCGCCATGTTGTCCATGGAGTAGTCCGAACCCGGGTCCTTGGCCTGGTAGACCCCCACGACCAGGAAGGGCTGGCCGCCGATGTGGACCTCCTTGCCCACTGGATTCACCTGGTCGAAGAGGTAGGAAGCCGTTCTAGCCCCCAGCACCACCACGTTACGGTAGAGCTTGCTATCCAGGTAGCTCAGATCCCGCCCCTTGCCGATCTTGAAGTTGTTGCAGATGGAGTAGGAGGTGTTCCCTAGGTAGACGCTGGGGCCGCCAGTTTCCATCTTGGTAGTGCTCCGGGCGCCGTAGTTGATGGGCAGGCTCAGGTCCACATCCGGTGTGATGCCGGAAAAGACGTCTTTCCGCCGGTCACAGTACTCGTAGATCAGTTCCTTAAGCCCCGGACGGTCCCGGCCGTGGATGAGTACCGATACCTTGTTGTTACCCAGCCGCTCAAAGTACTCCAGCATCTTCTGGTTGGAGCCCTTGACCACCGACACCATGATGACCACCGAGGCCACGCCGATGATAATGCCCAGCATGGTGAGGACAGCCCGTATCTTCTTTGCGGTGATAGACCGAAGGGCCATTTTAAAGGCCTGCGTGATCTTCATATCTGCTCCCTTCCGCCGCGTTCCGGCGTCTTTTTATTGAGCTCCGCCCTGTGGCGGGCCATCATCTCCTCCAAAAAGGGCCAGAAGCGATCCGGCTCGCCCCGTGTGAAGCCGTTGTTAGCCACCACAATGGCCTCTCCGCTGTCCAGCTGGAGCACGGAGAAGGTGCTCAGCTGCTTTACCCGAACGATCTGGTCGTAGTCAGCCCAGAAGGTCTCTGCCCCCTCGGTGACCCGGATGCGGGGACCGAACTCCACAATGCCCACGCTCTCCGGGCTGTTTTTGGTCCGACCCGCTCGCAGGCGGGGAAGCAGCCGGGCACTGACTGCGGCAGCCAGAGCCAACAGGCCCAGCCCCAGACACAATCCACCCTCCAGCCACAGTCCGGCCTGGGTCAGCAGAGCGTACAGTACCACGCCTACCGCCCCCAGAACAAGGCAGCCCCAGCTCAGGTCACGGGCCACCGACTCCCGCAGGTAGGCCTGGAGAAGCCCCTCTCCGGAGGGGTATTGATTGACAAATGGACAGAGCACAGCCATGCCCCCTTTCCCGGAGCTTGGCTCCGGTCACTTTCTTTTCTGAAAGTAGGATAGCATCCAAATCTTACCGTCCGCCTAAAGTCCTTTCTTAATTTTTCTTAACGCTTCAAAAAAGGCCGCCCCGGGGGCGCGCAGATAGCGCGCCTCCGGGGCGGTCCCGCCTATACGCATCGGAAAAAGAGGGTGACCTGGAAGCCACCATCGGTCTCCTCACGGTCCAGCCGTCCCCCCATCTGCTCCATGACTCTAGAGGCGCTGGCCAGACCCACACCGCTGCTCTCCGCCCCATCGACGGAGGGACGCAGAGCGTTGGTAATCCGTATCCCCACCCGGTCCTCCCCTTCCAGAAGCGAGATGGTCACGGGCACGTGGGGATCGGCGTACTTCAGAAGATTGGAGCTCAGGTTGTCCAGCACCCGAGCCGCCCCCTCGCAGTCCACCGCCACCTGCCGGTCGTCCCAGGGGAGGTCTGCCTCCACCTGAAAGCCCCGCTGGGTGAGGCAGGCCGCCAGTTCTGAGAGAGCATCCCCCACACCGGCCTCCAGAGTCAGCGCCTCGGTGTGCCCGGCCAGCGTCTCCCCACTGGAGAGGGCGTAGCGGAACAGGTGATCGGCCAGGGTGCGCATCTGCTCCACCTTGCCCTCCAGCCGGTCCAGATACTCCTCCCGCTTCTCGGCTTCACCGCCGTTCCGACGCAGGAGCTCCACATAGAGAAGAATGGCAGTGAGCGGGGTACGGAGATCGTGGGACATCTCCGTAATCATGCGCTGATTGGCCTGGACCAACTGCCGCTCCCGCCGGGTCTGCTCCAGAAAGGAGCTACGCATGGCGTCCAGCCCCTGGGCCAGATCGGTGAGCTCATCCTGTCCCCGGACGGTGATGGGCACATCCAAAGTCCCCCCCTCCAGCACGCCGATCTCCTGGCTCAGCTGGCGGATGTAGTTGATCGTACCCCGGAGCCCCGCCATGACAACGCCCAAAAACACCAGAAAGGCCCCTGCCAGGGAGATCACCAGCAGCCGGACGTCGTACTGGTAGTAGTAATAACCATACAGCCAGACGGTGGCCGGTCCGTCAGCGAAGGTCATGTCGTGGTAATCCCCCCACTCGTAGTACTGGCCCATGGAGGGGTAAGCGTTGAAGTCGGCCTCGGGATAGAAGGAGTCGTAGGTCACCATGCCGTCCCGCACCACCTGGATGGACACCACATTCTGCTGGTAGACCCACTGGGTGAGCTTGTCCGCGTCCCAGGCCGTCACCGACTCCTCTTCGATATAGTCCCGCAAGCTGTCCAAATACCGCTGGTCCTGCCTCTGGACGAACTCCTCGCCGGTGAGGTACCGGTCCATCAGGCTCCGTCCCACCATATCCAGCCCCAGATAGCACAGCCCGGCCACCGCTGCCGCCAGCACCAGCAGCCGTCCCAGCCTGGCCCGGATGGAGCTGCGCCTATTCCACAGCTTCAAATCGATACCCCTTTCCCCACTCGGTGACGATGCGCTTGGGATGCTGGGGGTCCCGCTCCACCTTCAGCCGCAGCTTGCGGACGTGGACCATCACGGTGCTGGCACAGCTGTAAAAATAGGGCTCCTCCCACACCCGCTCGTAGAGGGTCTGGGCGGAGAAGATGGTGCCGGGGTACTCCATGAGCAGCCGCAGCAGGCGGTACTCCAGCCCGGAGAGCCGTACCTCCCTGCCGTCCACCCACACCTGGTTGCCCACGGTGCTCAGCCGGATTCCGCCGGCGTTGAGCTGGGCAGGGGTCTCCCGGACGGGCTGCACCCCCTTTCCCCGATAGACCCGATAGCGGCGCAGCAGGGCCCGGGTCCGCATCAACAGCTCCGTGTAGGAGAAGGGCTTGGTGAGGTAGTCGTCCCCGCCGGCCATGAGGCCGATGAGCTTGTCCGACTCCTGGGCCCGAGCGGTGAGAAAGAGGACCGGCACGTTGGAGGCCTTCCGCAGCTCCTGGCACACCTTCAGTCCCGACATGCCCGGCATCATCACGTCCAGGATCACCAGGTCGGTGTCCTCCCCCGCCAGGGCCAGCCCCGTCTCGCCGTCCGCCGCCTCGTCTACGGCATAGCCCTCGCTCTCCAGCAGCAGACGTACCCCCTCCCGGATATCCGGGTCGTCCTCAATCAAAAGGATTCTCGCCTCGTCCACGGCGCTCCGCCCCCTTCCCTCCGGCCCAGCCGGAGATGTGCTCCCATTGTACCCGGTATCTCATCGGGATGCAACATACTTTCGACACCGTCTTGACATTCTTCACCACGGTGCTATAATTTCCCACGGGGAGCTCGTGCGGCGGGCTGAGAGGGAGTCATCCAACTCCGACCCTTTGACCTGATTTGGGTAATGCCAACGTAGGGATGTGAGCTTGGTGAAAGCGGACGCGTCATGTTGGCGCGTCCGTTTTTTTCGTTTTCCGGAGGTGAGAGAGGGCAGGACAGTGAGCATGCTCAGCCTTGGGCATGGCGGCAGAGGGGGAGCGCCCTGTGCCGCGGGCAAAGACCGCGATGGGAAGCCGTGTTCCGGCGTGAGAGGAGGCCAGCAAGCCTCGACCGCCCGGCGCGCCATGCGCCGGAAAACCGAAAAAGGAGCTGTTATCCATGGACCATACCCGCGTCAAAAAGCTCTCGGCCGCCGGTCTGCTTACCGCCGTGGCCGTGGTGGGGAGCCTCTTCTCCTTCCCCGTGCTGGGCTCCCAGTGCGCCCCCGTTCAGCACATGGTCAACATCATCTGCGCCGTCTGCCTGGGGCCCTGGTACGGCGTGGGGGTGGCCTTCGCCGCCAGCCTCATCCGCAACCTGCTGAGCCTGGGCACCCCCATGGCCTTCCCCGGCAGCATGCTGGGGGCCCTCCTCTGCGGCCTTGTATACGCCAAATTCCCCCGGCTGCTGCCCACCTGCCTGGCTGAGGTCTTCGGCACCGCCGTGCTGGGCGGCCTGTGCGCCTACCCCGTGGCCATCCTGGTGGTGGGCAAGGACCCCGCCGCCATCGCCTTCTACGCCTACATCGTCCCCTTCCTCATCTCCACCGCCGCCGGCGCCATCCTGGCCGGCGCCGCCCTGGGGGTGCTGGACCGGGCCGGGGTGCTGCGGACCTGGCAGCTCCGCCGGCCCCAGGAGGGCTGATATGGACGGCGCCGTTGTGGAGGCGGTGCGGGAGACCGTCCCCCTCATCCACTGCATCACCAACTATGTCACCGCCAACGACGTGGCGAATCTCCTTCTGGCCATCGGCGCCCGGCCCGTCATGGCCGACGACCCGGCGGAGGCCGCCGAGATCACCCTGGCCGCCCGGGGTCTCTGCCTCAACCTGGGTACCCTCCACAGCGCCTCCGTCCCCGCCATGTACGCCGCCGGCGCGGCGGCCGCTGCCAAGGGCATCCCCCTGGTGCTGGACCCGGTGGGGGCGGGGAGTAGCACCTTCCGCACCCAGACTGCCCGGGATCTGACCCGGGCCCTCCGCCCCGCCGTCCTCCGCTGCAACCCCACAGAGCTGGCCGCTCTGGCCGGCCGGGAGGGAGGCGGCGCCGGGGTGGACACCGCCCCCGCCGACCGGATCACCCGGGAGAACCTCTCCTCCGCCGCCCCCCGCATCGCCGCCCAGGCCCGGGAACTGAACGCGGTGGTGGCCGTCACCGGGGCCGTGGACCTGGTCACTGACGGCGCCGTCTGCTACGCCGTCTCCAACGGCCGGCCCGAGATGGGCCGGGTCACCGGCACCGGCTGCCAGCTCTCCGCCCTCCTCACCGCCTTCCTCTCTGGCCGGCCAGACAGTCCCCTGGAGGCCGCCCTCGGGGCGGTGTGCGCCATGGGCCTGGCCGGCGAGCTGGCCTGGGCGCGGATGGCCCCCGGCGACGGCAACGCCGCCTACCGGGGCCACATCATCGACGCCATCTATCACCTGTCCGGCCAAGCGCTGGAGAAAGGAGCCCGCTATGAAGCTATCCCCCTCTGACCTGCGGCTCTACGCCGTCACCGACCGCCGCGCCCTCCCCGCCGGGGTCACCCTGGCCCAGGCGGTGGAGGCCGCCCTGGAGGGCGGCGTCACCTGCCTCCAGCTCCGGGAGAAGGAGGCCTCCGCCGGGGAGATCCTGGCCCTGGCCCGCACCCTGCTCCCCCTGTGCCGGGCCCGGAGGGTCCCCCTCCTCATCAACGACCGGGTGGATATCGCCCTGGCCGCCGGAGCCGACGGGGTCCACCTGGGCCAGGACGACCTGCCCCTCCCCGAGGCCCGGACCCTGCTGGGTCCCGACCGTATTCTCGGGGCCACCGCCCACACCGTGGAGGAGGCCCTCCGGGCCCAGGCAGAGGGGGCGGACTACCTGGGGGTGGGGGCCATGTTCCCCACCGGCACCAAGGCCGACACCGTCCCCACCTCGGCGGACACCTTAAAGGCCATCTGTGCCGCCGTGTCCATTCCCGTAGTGGCCATCGGCGGCGTCAACGCCCAGAATCTGCCCACCCTGGCCGGCACCGGCATCGCCGGGGCCGCCGTGGTGAGCGCCATCTTCTCCCAGAGCGACCTCACCGCCGCCGCCCGCACCCTGCGGACGGCCGCCGACCTGGCCGCCCGCTGACACAAATTCACCCACCGCGGCGGACCGGGGGCACCACCTTCCGTCGCGTAACAAAACGGCACTGCTGAAAGGAGCATCCTTATGGTCACAGCATTGACGATCGCTGGGAGCGATCCCAGCGGAGGCGCCGGTATCCAGGCAGACATCAAGACCATGACCGTCCACGGCGTGTACGCCATGAGCGTCATCACGGCCCTGACCGCCCAGAACACCACCGGCGTCACAGGCATTCTGGAAGTCCCGCCCGACTTTTTCGCGCAGCAGCTGGAAAGTATCTTTACCGACATCCCGCCCCAGGCGGTGAAGGTGGGGATGGTCTCCTCCGCCCCCCTCATCCGGGTCATCGCCCGGGTGCTGGCCCAGTACCGCCCCCCCCACATCGTGGTGGACCCGGTGATGGTGGCCACCAGCGGCGCCCGGGTGCTGTCGGAGGAGGCGGTCTCCACCCTGAAGGCGGAGCTGCTCCCCCTGGCCGAGGTCCTCACCCCCAACATCCCCGAGGCGGAGGTCCTCTCCGGCATGTCCATCTCCTCCGAGTCCGACATGGAGGCGGCCGCCGCGGCCATCGGCTCTACCTACGGCTGCGCCGTGCTGTGCAAGGGGGGACACCAGGTGAGCACCGCCAACGACTGCCTTTGGCAGCCCTCCGGGGTCAAATGGTTCCGAGGACGGCGCATCGACAACCCCAACACCCACGGCACCGGCTGCACCCTCTCCTCCGCCATCGCCTCCAACCTGGCCAAGGGCAAGGACCTGGAGAGGGCAGTCCGGGAGGCCAAGGGCTACCTCTCCGGCGCCCTGGGGGCCATGCTGGACCTGGGCAGGGGCAGCGGACCCATGAACCACGCCTTCGCGGTCTCCGGCGAATACGCCGATACATTCTGACTGGATACGAAAGGAAGTACATGACCATGGAACGAAACTATGCCACGCAGATGGAAGCCGCCCGGAAGGGCATCGTCACCCCGGAGCTGGAGGCGGTGTCCAAAAAGGAGCGGATGACCGTGGAAGAGCTTCTCCCCCTGGTGGCCGCCGGCAAGGTCGTCATCCCCGCCAACCGCCTCCACACCTGCCTGGACCCCCAGGGCGTGGGCTCCATGCTGCGCACCAAGATCAACGTCAACCTGGGCGTCTCCCGGGACTGCAAGGACTACGACGTGGAGATGCAGAAGGTGATGTCCGCCGTGAACATGGGCGCCGAGGCCATCATGGACCTCTCCAGCCACGGCAACACCCAGCCCTTCCGCCGCAAGCTCACCGGCGAGTGCCCCGCCATGATCGGCACTGTGCCGGTGTACGACAGCGTCATCCACTACCAGCGGGACCTGGACACCCTCACCGCCCAGGACTTCATCGACGTCATCCGGCTCCACGCCCAGGACGGGGTGGACTTCGTCACCCTCCACTGCGGCATCACCCGGAAAACCATCGACCAGATCCGCAAGCACAAGCGGAAGATGAATATCGTCTCCCGGGGCGGCTCCCTGGTCTTTGCCTGGATGTGCATGACCGGTGAGGAGAACCCCTTCTACGAATATTACGACGAGATTCTGGACATCTGCCGGGAGTACGACGTGACCATCTCCCTGGGCGACGCCTGCCGGCCCGGTTGCCTGGCCGACGCCACCGACGTGTGCCAGATCGAGGAGCTGGTACGGCTGGGCGAGCTCACCAAACGGGCCTGGGAGAAGGACGTGCAGGTCATGGTGGAGGGCCCCGGCCACGTGCCCATGGACCAGATCGCCGCCAACATGAAGGTCCAGCAGACCATCTGCATGGGCGCCCCCTTCTATGTGCTGGGGCCCCTGGTCACCGACATCGCCCCCGGCTACGACCACATTACCGCCGCCATCGGCGGGGCCATGGCCGCCATGAGCGGCGCCGCCTTCCTGTGCTACGTCACCCCCGCCGAGCACCTGGCCCTCCCCAACCTGGAGGACGTAAAGCAGGGTATCATCGCCTCCAAGATCGCCGCCCACGCCGCCGACATCGCTAAGGGCATCCGGGGCGCCCGGGAGATGGACGACAAGATGGCCGAGGCCCGGCAGAAGCTGGACTGGGAGGGGCAGTGGGCCTGTGCCCTGGACCCGGAGACCGCCAAGGCCATCCGGGATGACCGCTCCCCCGAGCACGACGACACCTGCTCCATGTGCGGCAAGTTCTGCGCCGTCCGCTCCATGAACAAGGCCCTCAGCGGAGAGCACATCGACATTCTGTAAACAGGACAGACAAAACGGCCGCGCCTTTGATACGGCGCGGCCGTTTTTGTTGGGTTTCAGTAGGGCAGGATCAGGGCGGAGAGATTAGAAAAGTCGTTGTCGCCCATGGTGTAGAGTCCGTCGTCGTCAGGGGCCACCATCACCAGAATGCTCTCCACATCCCCATAGCCCATAAGCCCCATCCGGCTCTGGCACAGCTCCACGATGCCGTTGGCCCAGGCATTTTCGTACTCGGTCACCAGGTTCGTCCGCTCTTCCTCCGACAAACCGTCCAGGTCCACGTCGGTGTACTGCTCGGTAAACTGAGTCTGGAAGTCGGCCAGGGCGTCCTCCCGGACCTGGATAAAGAGGTCCATGGGCCGCACCGACACCTCCACGGCGTACCGGGTGTCGTCCAGGGCCACCGCCTGCTGGACGGTGTACCGGGCCTTGGCCGACACCTCGGCCAGCAGGTCCAGGGCGGACTGACGGGTCTCCTCGGTGAGGAGGCTGTCGTTGAGGTCAAACTGGTAGGCAAAGCGCTTATACTCCTCCTTCAGGGAGGCCTCATAGGCGTCCTGGGCCTCACCGTCGGTCAGGTCCACTAGATCCAGAAAGGCATTGTCCCAGGTGCCCTTGTAGGTTTCGTTCAGCACCCCCTGCACATAGGCGGTGGCGTCAAAGGCAGTCATGGTCTCCCCCTGGCAGGCACTCAGGGACAGGACCAGCACCAGGGCCGCTCCGACGGCGCCCCAGCGGCGGATGACAGGCCCTCTCACCGGCACAGCTCCGCGATGGCCTGGGTGAAGATCTTGCAGGAGAGGAGAAGGTTTTTGATGCTGGCCTGCTCATCGGCGGCATGCATTTTGGGGTCAAAGCCGGGGAAGTCGCAGCCGAAGGCCACGCCGCCGGGGATGTCGTGGACGTAGGTGCCGCCGCCGATGGCGATGGGTTTGGGGTCCTCCACCCCGGTATAGGTGGAGTAGCAGTTCAGCAGGGTCTGCACCAGAGGAGAGCCAGCCTCCACACAGTGGACGGTGGTCATATCAGGGGAGCCGGTGACGGCGATGCCGTGGGCGGCAAAGCTGGCCTCGCAGGCCTTCTTGCAGTTTTCCTCATTGGCGCACAGGGGGAAGCGCACGTCAAACTTGGCGGTAAAGCCGGTCTCGGTGAGCTTCATGATGGCCAGGTTCAGGGTGAGGGGGCCGGACTCGGCGTCCTCCTGGGCGATGCCCAAAGCCTTGCCCCGGTTATCGCCGAAGGGGAACAGCTGGTACATGGCCTTGATAGCCTTGGTGGAGCCGCAGTCGGCCAGCTCCAGACCGGCCAGGACCTCCAGCAGGGCGGCGATGGCGTTGATGCCGTCGTCGGGAGAGGCGGCGTGGGCGTTCTTTCCGGCGCAGTGGATATGGCAGCCGCTGGCGGAGCCATTGACGGTAAAGACGGCGCCGGTACGGGCGGACACGGCGTCGCAGAGGGCCTGGACGTCGACGGGGAAGATCCCCAGCACCATGGCCTCGGCCTCCGGGGGCACCACGTTGGTGCGGAAACCGCCGGTCATAGCCGCCACTCGGGGCAGGGCGGAACTCTGCTCCCACTGGGCGCCGAAGTCAGGGTGATAGTGGCCCTTCTCGATGTTGATGACAGGGAAGTCGGCGTCGGGAGTGAAGGCATAGGGGGCGTAGGGCTCCTTGCTGTAATAGTAGGCGATGTCCTCGGAGCCGCTCTCCTCGTCGGTGCCCAGGATCATCCGCACGTTGGCGGTGAGGGGCAGCCCCAGGTCCCGGACGGCCTTCATGGCCAGCAGGGCGCACACCACGGGGCCCTTGTCGTCGCTGACACCCCGGCCGTAGAGCATGCCGTCCTTTTCCACACAGGTGTAGGGATCGGTGGACCAGCCGGAGCCCTCCCCCACCACGTCCAGGTGGCCCAGGATGTGGAGACGGGTCTCCTGGTCGTTGAGGTCGGCCAGGCCCACATAGTGGTCGTAGTCGGTGGTGGTGAAGCCCAGCTCGGCGCAGAGCTTCAGGGCCTCGTCCAGGGCGGCGGCGGGGCCGGCGCCGAAGGGCTTGCCGGGCTCGGCCTCCCCCTTCACGCTCTTCACAGCCACCAGCCGGGAGATGGCGGCCACCAGCTCCCGCTCCCGGGCAGGGTCGCTCCAATAGGCTTCAATCTTTTCCTGATACATTGCTGATCCTTCCTTTCCAGCGGAGGGGCTTCCCTCCGTCCGTTGTCTTATTGGCTCTCTTCTCCGTCCTTCCTGGTCAGCTCGTCCAGGTACTTGTAGACCGTGTATCGGCTCACCCCCAGGCGACGGGAGACGAAGGGTACGCTCTTGCGGTAGGAGAAGGCGTTTTTCTGCTCCAGCATGGCCACCAGCTTGAGTCGGTCGGCCTTGCCCAGGGCGTCCACCGGCTTGCCCAGAGCGGCCAGACACTCGTCGAAGAGGTCGCTGAGGGCGCTGTCGCCCCCCTGCCACAGGGCCGTCTTCAGGTCGGCCTCGGCGCTCATCAGGTCCACCAGGATGCGGTTGGCGTACACCAGGGAGGTGTAATCAAAATTGATGCCCAGGGCCAGGTTGTAGTCCTCCCCGATGAGGTGGAAGGTGGAGGACTTGATCTGGGCCCCGGATGGGGTGGTGGCGTACAGGTTGACCTGATCGCTGGTCCGGGCCTCCGGCTCCAGCTCCCGGTCGGTACCCAGGATGTCCAGGGTGGAGCCCACGGTGCGGCCGGAGACGTGGCCGTTGTAAATGCTCAAAATGGGGTGGCTGGGCACCCCCATGTCGTGGACCAGGGTCTCACAGGAGGACCCGAACATCTCAGCGATGCCCTGGGCCGCCCGGTCCAAAAATTCAAAGGCTTCCTCGCGGGTCATGGCGGACTGCCCGCCCTCCTTTCCGCCCCGGCACCGGGGCATGTTCTGCACCAGACATTGGCAGACATTATTTTACCCACAGGCTGTGGAAAATGCAAGGCCTCATCCCAGGGCAAACTGGCAGAGCTTCTTTTCTTCCCCCGGTCGAATCTTGATGGAGCGGATCTGGTTCCCCTCGGGAACACACAGACGCAGCCCCGCCAGCTCTGGAGACTGCTCCAGGTCACCCACCACAAAGAGGAGGACCTGCTTTCCCTGAAAGTGCAGGGAAGAGAGGTAGTTCTTCAGTGGCCGGCCCACCTCCCCCATATAGACGCTGCCGCCGAAGACGAGCAGGTCGTAGCTCTGGGGATCGTAGCTGAGTACCGGGGAGGGGTAGTTGAGGGTGACGGTGTGGCCCGCCTTGGCAAGGGCTCGGGCCAGGGCCCAGGCGATGGCGTGGTTTCTGCCCCGGTTGGAGGGCTGGTAGATGAGCAGGACCTTCCGGGCGCCGTAGCCCACCTGCTTTTCCACCGGTCGCCGGACCAGATCCCGCCGGCGGGCGGTCCAGTAGAAGACGGCGGCCAGCACCAGTCCGCCGCCCAGCAGCGCCAGAAACACAATCAGCCAGGGCGACATACCCACTCCTCCTTCCCCACATTTTCTTTGAAAGAGCGCGGCCCGTGACTGGGCCGCGCTCTCTGCCTTACGTCAGTTGAACTTGTATATCCGCCGGGCCAGACGGTACAGGCTCACGGAGAGCTTGCGCCCCTGATAGCCCGGGAAATTGCTCACAGCGGAAATGGCCCGGTATTTCATCTTGTGATAGATGCCCGGGTCCACCGTGCGCATGTATTCCCACAGCTCGGTCTTCTTCCCCAGGGCGGCAGGTGAGCCGTCGATGAGAAGGAAGATGGAGGAGATGGTCATCATCATGGCCAGGTAGTTGAACATATACCGGCTCAGGCGGCGATGCTGGGCCGCCACCTTCCGGAGGTCGTGGGCCTCGATCATAAGCTTGGTCACCCGGACCTGCTGGTCCACCCGCTTGACCATCACCTGCTCGTTGACGCTCTGGTCAGCCCGGCCGATGAAGTAGCGGTAGAAGTCCAGGTCCATGTAGTAGAGGGTCTCCACAAAGGGGAGGGGCTGATAGACGAAGATGTTGTCCACATAGAAGGTGTGCTTGGGCAGCTCCAGGCCGCAGTCCCGCAGCAGCTGGGTGCGGTAGAACACCGAGTGCATCAGCAGGTACTGGGAGGGCCGGAATCGGCCGATCTCCTCCCAGGTAAAGACCTTCTCCCGGGGGAATACGTTGGCGTAGCGCATGACCTTCTGGGTATTGTCCTCCACGTGCTCATAGACGTAGTTGCACACCAGCAGGTCCACGGGCTTCTCCATCTGAGAGAACTCCCGCAGCTTGTCAACGACCTTTTTCAGAGCGTCCACGTCGGCCCAGTCGTCGGAGTCCACTACCTTGTAGTAGAGGCCGGTGGCCCGGCGCAGTCCCTGGTTGACACCCTCGCCGTGGCCGCCGTTCTCCTGGTGGACCGCCTTGACAATGGTGGGGTACTCCGCCGCGTAACGGTCGGCGATGGCACCGGTGTTGTCCTTGGAGCCATCGTCGATGAGGATGATCTCCACATCCTCCCCGCCCTCCAGCAGGGTCTGGATGCAGTGTTCCATATAGGCCCCGGAATTATAGCAGGGTACCGCGAATGTCAGTAATTTCACAAAATCCGCTCCTGTCACTTCTGTAAAAGCCCGTCGCACAACTCCAGAGCACGGAGGGCGATGGCGTCCATGTTGTAGTATTTGTACTCGGCCAGCCGCCCCAGCAGGTGGAGGTCGCCGCAGCCCTCGGCCAGGGCCCGATACTGCTCATAGAGGGCGTTGTTCTCCGGGTTGATAATTGCGTAGTAGGGGGTCTCGCCCGCCGTACCGGTATAGGCGCGGGAGTACTCCTTCATGATGGTGGTCACCCCGGGCAGCTCCTGGCCGGTGAGCTGCTTGTACTCGGTGATACGGGTGTAGTCCTCGCTCACTGTATAGTTCACCGTGGCCGCCGGCTGGTACCGGTCCATGGCCAGGGTCTCGAAGCCGAAGTCCAGGGTGCGGTAGGGCAGACGGCCGTACCGGAAGCCGAAGAGCTCGTCCACCTGACCGGTGTAGATCACCGTCCCTGTGAAGGGCTCGCCGTCCAGTTTCATGCCGCCCTCGGTGAGCGCCAGCCGGTCTCGGGCGTCCACCCCCAGCTCCACGGTGATGTTGGGGTGGTCCAGGATCTTTTGGAACATGGGGGTGTAGCCCTCCATGGGCATGCCCTGGTAGGGGTCCTGGAAATACCGGTCGTCCCGGCTCAGCAGCACGGGCACCCGGGCGGTGGTGGCCGGGTCGATCTCCTCCGGGGTCTGTCCCCACTGCTTCATGGTGTAGTGGACAAAGACATTTTCATACACGTAGTCGGCCACCGCCTGAATCTCCGGGTCGTCGTTCTCCCGCAGCTTCAGAATGGTGACCCGGGCGCCCTCCCCGTAGGCAGCGAGGAGCTTGTCCTCCAGCCGCTGGGCCTGCTCAGCCGGGAATGCCATGTGGAGGGAGGTCAGGTTAAAGGGGACGGGCATGTATGTGCCGTGGACGTTGGCCAGCACCCGGTGCTGGTAGTCCCGCCACTGTGTAAACCGGCTGAGCCAGTCGTACACCCGCTTGCTGGCGGTGTGGAAGATATGGGGCCCATACTGGTGAATGAGCACGCCGCTTTTGTCCAGGCAGTCATAGGCGTTGCCGCCCACATGGTCCCGGCGCTCCAGCACCAGCACCCGCTTTCCGCCCCGCTCGGCCAGCTCCCGGGCCGCCACGGTGCCCGCATAGCCCGCGCCGATCACCAGACAGTCAAAGGTCCGCTCCATCCGTTGTCCTCACTTTCTCCGCCTCCGCCCTTCGGCAAAAAGAGGCGTGTATTCCTGTCAATGGTCTATATTTTACCACAGGAAAGTATAAAAGGGAACGAAAAAAGTCTTAAGGTTTGATGAAAATACCGCCCCGCTCAGCGGTTGGAACTAGGCTTTCCGACGGAGTTTCGGGTCACGCCCAGGAAGCTTTCGCTGTAATGGTCCATGGCCCGCTGGATGACCTCCACGGCGGCCTTCCGGTCACTGACGTCGCCGGCTACGGCCTCCTTCCCCTCCAGCGCCTTGTAGACCGAGAAGAAGTGGGCCATCTCGTCAAAGATGTGGGCAGGCAGCTCCCAGATGTCCTTGTAGTTGTTGTAGGTGGGGTCGGAGAAGGGGATGGCGATGATCTTCTCGTCGTTCTTCCCGCCGTCCAGCATGGAGATGAAGCCGATGGGATAGACCCGCACCAGGGTCAGGGGGTCCATGGCCTCGGAGCAGAGGACCAGCACATCCAGCGGGTCTCCGTCGTCGCCGTAGGTGCGGGGAATGAAGCCGTAGTTGGCGGGGTAGTGGGTAGAGGTGTGGAGAACCCGGTCCAGGATGATGAGACCGGTCTCCTTATCCAGCTCATACTTCTTCTTGCTGCCCTTGGGGATCTCGATGACGGCCACAAAGTCCTCGGGCTTGATGCGGTCAGGGCTGATATCGTGCCAGATGTTGGACATGAGGACACGCTCCTTTTCTTTCTGAATCTCTGCCGGGCCGGGCGGCCCGGAACAGTTGTCCAGTTTATTATACCTGCTTTTCACTGGAAATACAACCGCACCCCCGCACCTGTGTGAGACAGAAAAAGGTAGGCGGGCGGCGCAAAATGCGCCGTCCGCCTACCTTTGATTCCGATGGATTTATTCCTGGGGATGGATCAGGTCCAGTCCCTTTTGCAGGGTGTCCCCATCAATGGCCCCCACCGCCCTGGCCACTACATAGCCCTCGGCATCAATGAAATAGGTGGTGGGCAGCGAGTAGGCGCTGTAGGCCATGGCCGCCTCCGACCCGGTGTCAAAAAAGACCGGAAAGGAGAAGCCCTGCCCCTCCACGTACTCCTTGGCGGTGTCCACCGTCTCCCGGGCGCCGTCGGTCATGTTGACCATGAGAAACTGAACCTCGCCGTCCAGCTCCTCCCAAGCCTCATTGAACTCCGGCATCTCGCTCTTGCAGGGGGAGCACCAGCTGGCCCAGAAGTTGAGCACGATGGGCTTGCCCACATAGTCGGAGAACTTGACCTCCTCCCCGTCGGCGTTCTCTACGGTGAAGTCGGGAGTCTCCACCTTGGAAGGCTCTGTCTCCGCCGGGGCATCTGAGTCCTGGGGCGTCTGACTTTCGGTCTCCGCAGGGGTCTGGGCGGACAGGTTGTCCGGCCGGGCGTCGGCGCTCAGGCGGCCGTAGAGAATATATGCGCCGCCGATGAAGAGGACGAACACCAGCGCCAGGATCCAGACGGAACTTTTTTTCTTCATGATGACGTATCCTCCTCAGCTTAGCACTTCCAGCAGGCGGCCCAGGGTGCCGGTGGCCATGAGCACGCCGATGAGCACCAGCAGGGCGCCGCTGACTAGGTTGATGACGCGGTAGTTGCGCTTGATCCAGTCAAAGGTGGACTTGAGCTTGTCGATAAGCACGGCGCTGAGCAGGAAGGGGATACCCAGGCCCAGGGAGTAAACCAGCAGCATGGCCATTCCCTCCAGCACGTGCCCCTGCTGGGAGGCCAGCAGCAGCGCCGAGCCCAGAAAGGCGCCCACGCAGGGGGTCCAGCCCAGGGAGAAGATGACGCCGAAGACCACGGCGGAGAAGAAGTTCATGCTCCCCGCCGCCCGGCCGTGTCCGCCGCCCTGGAAGAAGGGGAGCTTCAGCACCCCCATGTAATTGAGGCCGAACAGGATGACCACCGCGCCGGAGATCACGTTCACCGCGGTCTGGTGGCCCTTGAGGAAGCCCCCCACCGTCCCGGCCAGGGCGCCCATGGCCACAAAGACCAGAGTAAAGCCCAGTACAAAGCCGGCGGCACCGGCCAGGGTCCGGCGGGTGGTCCGCTCGCCGCCCCCGGCGAAGTAGGTGATGTAGATGGGCAGCATCGGCAGCAGGCAGGGGGAAATGAAGGTGATGATCCCTTCCAGGAAGGAGATCAGATACTGCATGTTGTCACGCTCCTTTTCTTGTCTCACTCCCGCACAGGCGGGATGACAGCGAGGCCGGATCTGTGGTACAATGGCTTCGTCCGGCGGCGCTGTTCACCCATTACACCAAAAGCGTCCCGCCTGTCAAGGGGCGGATTTTCCCCGTGCAGGGCCGGGCGATCTCAACCGGGCGGAGGTATCGGCATGGATCTTTCCAACGTCTTTCCCTTCTGGGAGAAACTCACAGAGGAACAGCGGCAGCGGCTCACCGGCGGGGCCGTCCTGCGGACGGTGAAGGCCGGGGTCCTGCTCCACCAGGGCGGCGACTGCCAGGGCCTGCTGGCGGTACGCACCGGCCAGCTGCGGGCCTATATCCTCTCCGACCAGGGCCGGGAGATCACCCTCTACCGTCTCTTCGAACGGGACATCTGCCTGTTCTCCGCCTCCTGCCTCTTGCGCAACATCCAGTTCGACGTCACCATCGCCGCCGAGAAGGACACCCAGCTTTGGGTGATCCCCTCTGACATCTACCAGTCTCTCATGGAGGAGTCGGCCGCCGTGGCCAACTACACCAACGACCTCATGGGCAGCCGCTTCTCCGAGGTCATGTGGCTCATGGAGCAGGTCATGTGGAAGAGCTTTGACGCCCGGCTGGCCGCCTTCCTGCTGGAGGAGAGCCTGCTGGAGGGCACCACCTCCCTCCACCTCACCCACGAGCGCATCGCCAACCACTTGGGCACCGCCCGGGAGGTGGTCACCCGGATGCTCCGCTATTTTCAGGGAGAGGGTATGGTCCGCCTCACCCGGGGCACCGTGGAGCTCACGGACCCGGAACGCCTCCGCCGCCTGAGCCAGGCCTGAGCCGTCACACATCGATCTTGTTTCCGTTCCGCACCTTGCAGATAAGCTGGGTCATGGTGCCCATGGGGCAGTAGACACACCAGGACCGGGGCTTGAAGAGGATCATGGTGAGGAAGCCCAGCACCGTGGAGGTGAGCATGACGCTGTAAAAGCCGAAGGCGAACTGGGCCACCCAGGGCGTCACACCGCCGGAATAGGCCCAGTGCCAGGGCAGCCGGAAGGTCCACAGCAGGGTGACCACCTGCCTGAGATCCTGGGCGCCGCTGAACACCAGAAAAGTTGTCCACAGCATCTGGAAAAACATCGCGAAGAAAAAGATCAGAAAACCGTAGCGGAAGGCCTTGCTTTTGAGCCACCGGGGCACGTCCCTCCGCCTGGAAAGACCAAAGCGGCCGCCCACCAGGGAGAAGAGCTGGCCCCGGCCGCAGTAGCGGTTACAGTAGCCCTTGTTCCCCCCTATGATGGCGATGAGGAGGGGGATAAAAAAGCACAGCAGTCCCAGCCAGGCAAACAGGATGTTGAAAAATCCCAGAATGAGATAAGTCAGGGACAGGACCCACAGATAGTCGTACCAGTGCTTTTTCATGCCCCCACCTCCCGGATCTCAATGACGGTGGCGGGGCACTCCTTGGCGCACTTGCCGCAGCCCACGCAGCGCCCCTCGTCCACCCGGGCCGCGATGCCCTTCACCACGGCGATGGCCCCAAAGGGGCACACCTTGACGCAGCAGCCGCAGGCCACACAGTCCCCCGTGGACACAAAGGCCCTGCGGCGTTTTCTCTCCGTCTTTTCCATCCATGACCGCCTTTCCGCCGCCGGGCTTCCTCCGGCGGCCTAAACTGGGAATACGCTTCATTCTGATTTTATAGCCTATCAGGTTTTTCAATGCCTTACCGTGACATTGTCACCATGGTATTTAAGCGCACCTCATTTTTCCGTCCAGCCGGGTGGCGGTCCCCTGCCCTATGGCATTCTGCTGGTTGAGGATGTGGATCACAAAGGTTCTGTACGCTCCTGCCTCTTGCCCATAACGGGCAGTGACCTTCTTTATAAAATTTTATACGTTTTTTCACAAAACCTATTGACATTTCTCCATCTATATTGTACTATATAGCCAGAAAGGATGAGGTGAGTCCGATGTACTGATCGGTACCAGGCAAGGGTCCTTATCCCGGGTGTCAAACCTAGGTGGCGCCCACCGCGTTGAAGATTCCAGCAGAAAGAAAAAGTCCCCTACGCAGCAAGTTCCCCAACAAAGCTCACTGAAGTGAGAATGCACACGGCAAACCTCAAGCGAAATATCGCAGACGACGGAACCGAATGTGTCACAGCTTGTTCGAGTGGTAACTGCACAGCAAAGGTCTTTTTCCAGAGCGATGGATTTTGAGCGCGTTAAAAATCCGTAGAAAGTCAGAGGTACACAATTTGGTAGAAATTCAGAATCAGCTGTAGCCCCCCGGTCACGTTGGATGGCCGGGGGGTTGTGTTGTGTTCTGAGCCAATGTATCTCCCACGATAGACAAAAGGCGCCCGAACCGATTGGATCGGTCCGGGCGCCTTCGCTTTTCCGCAGTTTGGGCATCACCGCCCCAGGGCCGCACGCAGCTGCTGCCGCTCCCCATTTAGAAGCTCATACATCTCTCCGGTAATGACGCTCCCCACTTCGCCCGCCATGGTGCGGATACCTCGGTCCAGCGCATCTTCGTAGCCCTGGTAGTAGTGGAGATAGTGCTGGAGCCGCAGGGCGGTATGCACCAGCATGGCGCTCAGCGGCGCATCGCCCTCCGTATCCTGAGGCCAGCCGGACCCATCGGCGTTCCTGTGGTGCCAGAGCGCGATCTCCGCCCCATATCGGAGCAGGGGCACATCCTCTTCCGCCGTGAGGAGCTCATGGCCCAGGACGGTGTGGCGGGGGTCTCCCTCCTCCTGAGGGCTCTCCGGATCGGGCAAGCCCAGCATACCGATGTCGCAGAAGGGCGCCGCCATGCCGATGAGAGCGGCGTCAAAAGTGGTCAAGGGCCCCTCCGGGTGTGCCTCGGCATATGCCTTGGCCAGGCAGGCGGTGAGCGCCCCAAGCTGGCGGCAGCGCGCCGGGTCCAGAATGGGGCGGAACCGGCAGAACCGCTCCAGTTTCCCGAACCAACGCCGAGCCAACACCTCCGACTCCTCCAAGGTCAGGTCGGAGAGCAGGAGACCCCGTCCAGGTACATCGGCCGGTCGTGAGTTCTCCTCCTCCTTGGGATGGTCCAGAATGGTGGACTTGGGCGGCCAGGACTTCCGCACTACATCGCACACTCGCTCCTGGACCGTGTGGGGGTCCACCGGCTTTACCAGAAAGTCCGCCGCCCCCCGCTCTACACTGGAACGCACATCCTTCTCATTGGCGTCAGTGGTGATGAGGATCACCGGCAATTCTGCCGTGTCCCGGTCCAGCTGGAGCTGGTGGAGGACGGTGAAGCCAGCCCCCCGCCGGCCCAGACAGATGTCCAGCAGCACAGCACAGATACGGTCCCGGTCGTGTTTGAGGTATGTAAGCCCCCGGTGGGCATCCAGCACGCACTCCATCCGAAAATGATGCTTGAAGATCTCATTTAAAATGGCCAGATCCAGCTCGGAATCGTCGATCACCAGCAGTGTGTCCCGTATCATGCCCGGGCCCCCTCTCCAAAATATCCTTCAATCAGCGCCGCGACGTGCTCGCTCTCCCGCTTGGCCTCCCAGGTGAGCGCGGTCAGCTTGTTCCTGTGTTGGAACCGGGACGCCCGGAACTCCACCAGGATGGCCTGGGCACAGTCGTGAATGGGCGTGAGGCCCAGGTTGCCCGCCAGGCCCTTCAGGTTGTGGACGCCGAGATAGAATGCCTCCTCGTCCTCCTCCCCCAGTGCCCGGAGGATGTCTTCAAAATGCAGCTGTCCCGGTAGCTTTGCCAGGAATGAGAGGTACAGGTCCTCATTGCCCATGAAACGGTCCAGCGCCTGCCGGACCTGGATGCCGGATGCCTCCAGCAGCCCCAGAAATGTCTGTTTTTCCATCGTGGTCTCCTTATTTCTCCATGGAACAGCGGGACAGCGGTATGTAGCGCAGCCCGCTCTCGTCCCGCCGGGACTCCATCAGGATCAGTTCCTTTGTTTGCCAGGCGCCCGGGGTGCAGGCGGCGGCCCAGGCCGTGAGATCGGCGCCGGGCAGCGGCCGCAGATCACGCCCCAGGGTGAGATGGGGTCGAAAGGACTTGGTGTCGTCCAGCCACATCCCCTCCTCCCCCAGCGACCGGACCAGCCGGCGGCGGAGCGCCAGGAGGGGTGGACACTCCTCCACCCCCATCCACCAGAGGTCCCCCTTTTTGCCGGAAAACCGGCCCGGACGGGTGATGTGGAGGGAAAACGGTGCGCCGGCAGCACGCTCCATGGCCCGCTCCGCCTTCGCACGGCGGTCGGTCTCCCCAAGAAAGGCCAGGGTGAGGTGGATGTTCTCCCAGGGGACCATCCTACCCCTCTGACAGAGGGCACGCAGCCCCCTCCCCTGCCGTTCCAGGTCCCGCCGGAATTCCTCCGGCGGCACCAGCGCCACAAACAGACGCACGTTCTCTCCCTCCCACACGCTGCGCCGTTCAGCTCTCCATGTGCCGGCCCAGAAAAGCCGCCACCATCTGCACCAGCTTGTACTCCGCCTCTCCGGCTTCGCTCCCCTCCTGGGAGACAAAGAGCACGCTGCCCAGCACGTCCCCCTCGGACAGGATGGGTGCCGCGGCGTCCAGGCGGTACTTGTCGTTCTCCTCGCAGACCGGCAGCGGGTTCTCTCCGTTCTGGTGCTGATAGATCTGGCGGCCTTCCATGATATTTTCCAGCTCGGCGGAGATCCGCTTGTCGGTGAGCTCCCGCCGGGCGGCTCCCGCCACGGCGATGCAGGTGTCCCGGTCCGTGATGACCGCCACCCGGCCCGTGGTCTTGTTCAGGCTCTCACACACCTGGAGTGCAAAATCGCTCAGTCCCCCCATCAGGGAATACTTTTTGAAAATGACGCCGCCGTCCTTGTCCGTGTAGATCTCCAGCGGGTCCCCTTCCCGGATTCTCATCGTGCGGCGGATCTCTTTGGGGATGACGACCCGGCCAAGATCATCGATGCGGCGTACAATGCCAGTTGCTTTCATCTATCTTTCTCCTCCCGCGGTGATATTTGGTCACGGACCTTAGTATCCGCAGGATTCTTTTGCCTATACAGGGAGGAGGGCTGGAATGACTTGGAATGGATTATGCCAAATCCGCCAGAGTGAGACTCACCGGACAGTGGTCGCTGCCCATTATATCGCTGTGGATCTCTGCGGCTTCGATGCGCTCCCGCAGCCGGTCGGAGACCAGGAAGTAGTCGATGCGCCAGCCGGCGTTCTTCTCCCTGGCCTTGAAGCGGTAGCTCCACCAGGAGTAGGCGCCGGTGAGCTCGGGGTTGAGGTAGCGGAAGGTGTCGGTAAAACCGGCGGCGAGCAGCTCAGTCATCTTGGCGCGCTCCTCGTCGGAGAAACCGGCGTTCCCCCGGTTGGTTTTTGGGTTTTTCAGATCGATCTCCTCATGGGCCACATTCAGGTCCCCACAGACCACCACCGGTTTCTTTTCGTCCAGACCCTTCAGATAGGCCCGGAAGGCGTCCTCCCACTCCATGCGGTAGGGCAGCCGGGCCAGGCCGTCCTTGGAATTGGGCGTGTACACCGTCACCAGGTAGAGTTCGGGGAACTCCAGGGTAATAGCCCGGCCCTCGCCCACGTGGGCGGGGTCGCCGATGTCGTAGGTCACTGCCAGAGGCTCCTTCCGGGTAAAGACGGCGGTACCAGAATAGCCCTTCTTCTCTGCCGAGTTCCAGAACTGGAGATAGCCCGGCGTCTCGATCTCCGCCTGACCGGGCTGCATCTTGGTCTCCTGAAGGCAGAAAACGTCGGCATCAGATGCCTGAAAATAGTCGTAAAAGCCCTTCTGCACACAGGCCCGCAGGCCGTTGACGTTCCATGAGATGAATTTCATGCTGTTGTTCCTCCTGTGATCCCGGTGCGTAACCGCGCCGGACTACACCCACCATTGTACAGGATGTCCCTCCAGAATACCAGAGCCAGACCGCGATTTTACAAATTCCCGGTGGCAGCCCCACCCGGACATGGTACAATAGGGGGGCAAGGGAGGAATGGCATTGCTGCGGTTATTTTTCACACAGACTGTGGATGCTCACGCTCTGCTCCGGCAGGCCGCCGGGCTGGTGTGGGCTATGAAGGAGCTACCGGACCTGGACCAGGCCCCCGGCGGCAAGCCTTTTTTCCACAGTATGCCCCAATACCAGTTCAATCTGAGCCACAGCGGCCCCTACGCCCTGTGCGCCCTCAGCGACGGAGAGGTGGGCGCCGACATCGAGGTGGTCCGGCCCCGCCGCCCCTTTCTCCCCAAAAAGGTCCTATCTGAGACGGAGTTTGCCTGGTTCCAGGACCGTGGAAACCGTTGGGAAGATTTCTACACCCTGTGGACATTGAAGGAGGCCCGGGTAAAGTACACCGGTACCGGCCTCACCGTCCCGGCCCGGGACATCGCCGTCCCCCTTCTGGACCCCGGACAACACGCCCTGCTGGACGGCCTCACCTTCACCGCCTACGCCGGAGAGGGCTGGCGGGCCGCCCTCTGCGCCGCGGAAACAGGCCCTCTTATAGAATGTATCGGCGATTCTTAAGCTAGTTTTAAGAACTGGAACAGGTTTTTCTAAAAGTTCTCTCTGTATACTGTTCTCATCAAGAGAAGGAGGAACAGCCATGAAGATCCTGATCCTTACCGGAAAATTCGGTATGGGGCACTACTCCGCCTCCCAGTCGCTGCGCCTCCAGCTGCTGGGCGCCTTCCCCGGCTCCCAGGTGGAGGTGGTGGACCTGCCCGCCTACGCCATTCCCGACGCCTCTGAGGCCATCTACAAGGCCTTCTCCCTGCTGGTGACCAGAGGGAGCGGTCTCTACAATATCTACTACAAGGCCACTGAAAACGCCACCCTGAAGGCCCGGCCCCTGCTCTCCGACCTTTTTCAGGACAAGCTGGGCGAGCTGCTGTGGGAGGAGCGGCCCGACGCCGTCATCGCCACCCACCCCTTCTGCGCTCGGCTGGTGGCCGACTACAAGGAGGAGGTCGCCTCCGACCTTCCCCTGGTGACCTGCATCACCGACCTCTCCTCCCACTCCGAGTGGCTCAACGACGCCACAGACTGCTACCTGGTGGGCTCCCGGGACATCCGGGACCGGCTGGTGGCCAAGGGGGTGGAGCCGGAGCGCATCCTGGTCACCGGCATCCCCGTGAAGCCGGAGTTCAAGCGCCCCGCCCAGCGGGGGCACCGGGGTCTAGGGGAACGGCACCTCCTCATCATGGGGGGCGGCCTGGGTCTGCTGCCCAAAAAGGACAAGTTCTACGAGGAATTGAACGCCATGCCCGGCGTGCGCACCACCATCATCACCGGCGGCAACCAGAAGCTCTATGACCGTCTGCACGGGCGCTACGAGCACATCGAGGTGGTGGGCTTTACTGATCGGGTGTACGACTACATGGCCCAGGCCGACCTGATGCTCTCCAAGCCCGGCGGCATCACCCTCTTCGAGACCATTTTCTCTGAGCTGCCCATTCTGGCCTGGGAGCCCTTCCTTCAGCAGGAGCGGGAGAACGCCCGTTTCCTTATCCGCCACCAGATTGGCCGCATCGCCCCCAAGGAGCCCGAGGCCTGCCTGGAGGCCATCACCCGGCTGCTCACCGACGACATCGCCCTGGCCCGAATGGGGCAGAACATGCGCCGCTTGAAGGGCCAGCTGGAAGCCCAGAGCCTGGAGCGGCTCATGGCCGCCCTCACCGTGGGCGCCGGAAAGGAGGCCCTCTGATGGACCGCAAGCGCATCCTCAGCCTTTCTCTCCTGGCCGCCCTCATCGGCGGCACCCTCTTCTTCCTCCTACGGCAGCAGCCCCTCTCCACCCTGCTCCAGGTCCTCCGCTCGGTGCGGCCAGGATATGTGCTCCTGGGCCTGGGGCTCATGTTCTGCTTTGTGGGCTGTGAGGCCCTGTGCACCAAGCTCATCCTGGGCCGCCTGGGACACACCATGCCCTACCGGAAGTGCCTGGGTTACTCCTTCGCCGGCTTCTACGTGAGCTCTATCACCCCCTCCTCCACCGGCGGCCAGCCCGCCCAGATTTTCTACATGTCCAAGGATGGCATCCCCGCCGCCCACGGCTCCCTCAACATGATGGTCATTGCCGTGTGCTATCAGACCGTCACCTTCCTCTACGCCGCCCTCTCCTTCTTCCTCCTGCCCCAAGTCCGCGCCGGACTGGGCGGCGGATTGGGGCTGCTGCTCCTCTACGGCGGCGTGGTGATGATCGTCCTCACCGCCGGCATGCTCTCCATGATGTTCCTCCCCAACGCCGCCCGCCGTCTCACCGGCGGCCTGGTGACGCTGGGCGTCCGGGTGGGCCTGGTGAAGCAGGAAGACAAGGTCCGCGCCGGTCTGGAACGCCAGATGAAGGCCTACCGGGAAGGAGCTGACTGCCTCCGGGCCAACCTGAGCCTGGTGCCCGTCCTCTTCGGCCTCACCTTCCTCCAGCTCACTGCCCTCTACGCCGTGCCCTTTGCCGTCTACCTGGGCTTCGGCCTCAGCGGCGCCTCCCTCTTCCAGATGGTGGGAACCCAGGCCCTGGTCTCCCTGGCCGTGGGCTCCCTCCCCCTGCCCGGTGCCGTGGGCGCCGCCGAGGGGGTGGCCCTCCACGCCTTCACCCTCTTCTTCGGCGCCGGCCTGGTGGCCCCCGCCGTCATGGTGGCCCGGGGCATCAGCTTTTACAGCTTCCTGCTCATCAGCGGTCTCATCACCCTGTGCGTCCACCTGAGCGTCCGCCGCCGGGCCCCAGCCCGGGACCCTAAGACGCCCGCCGTCGTCCCGCCGGTCCGGCTCGTCAAGGCCGGGCGGAAGACCGCGCTGGGCTGAGTATAACAAAAAGATCCCGTTTTCCGGCTGGAAAACGGGATCTTTATTTCGTTTTTAGTTTTTACCGGAGGTGAGCTCCTCCACCAGCTCCACGGCGGTGAGGACCATGCGATCACAGTGGGCGCCGCGCTCCTCCCCCCGCTCCTTGGCGTTCTGGAGGAGCTGGGCACAGTCCAGGGCTCCCACCCGCTCCTTGAAGAGGCGCTGGAACTCGGCCGCGGTGTGGTTGTCCGCCCCCTGGAGCCCCAATGCCATGAGGCCGCCGGTCACCGCCCCGCACACAGAGCCCCGACGCATACCGCTGCCGAACTGGGCCGCCAGGCGGTACATCGTCTGGGCGTCCAGGCCCTGCTCCTCGGCAAAGGGAATGAGGGTGGCCTGGGCACAGTTGTAGTGGGGCTCCGGGGTGTGATGGAGCTCTTCAGCCCGTTTTTTCAAATCCATTGTTGTTCTCTCCATTCTATCTCTGTCAGTTGAACCGGTCCGGGTCCTCCTCAAAGAGCCGCCGCACCTTCTCCAACAGGGGGCGGTGCTCCGGCTCGGTGAGGCCCGGGTCGGCTGTCAATATCTCGGCGGCGGCGTCCTGGGCCTCCTTGAGGACCCGGGTGTCGGTCTCCAGGTCGGCCATCCGCAGGGCGGGCAGGCCGTGCTGCCGCTGTCCGAAGAAATCGCCGGGTCCCCGGAGCTTCAGGTCCTCCTCGGCGATTTTGAAGCCGTCGTTGGTCTGGGTGAGGACCTTCAACCGGGCCCGGGTGTCCGGGCTGCGGTTGTCGCTGACCAGGACGCACCAGGACTGGTGCTTCCCCCGACCTACCCGGCCCCGGAGCTGGTGGAGCTGGGAAAGACCGTACCGGTCGGCGTTTTCGATGATGATGAGGCTGGCGTTGGGCACGTCCACCCCCACCTCGATGACGGTGGTGGACACCAGGATGTTCGTCTCCCCGGCGGTGAAGGCGGCCATGGCGGCCTCCTTCTCTTTTGCTTTCATACGGCCGTGGACCAGACCCACCCGCAGATCGGGGAAAACCTCCTCCCCCAGCACCCGGGCGTACTCGGTCACCGCCTTCAGGTCCCAGGCCCCCTCCGGGTTCTCCTCCACGGCAGGGCAGACGATGTAGACCTGCCGCCCCTCCTTCACCTGGTCCCGGACAAAGCCGTACATCCGCTGTCGCTTGCTCTCCCCCACCAGCACCGTCTTCACCGGCACACGGCCCGGAGGCAGCTCGTCGATGACCGACACGTCCAGGTCCCCGTAGATGATGAGAGCCAGGGTCCGGGGGATGGGGGTGGCCGACATGACCAGCACATTGGGCGAAAAATCCTCCTCGCCCCCCGCCTTGGCCGCTAAAGCGGCCCGCTGTTCCACGCCGAAGCGGTGCTGCTCGTCGGTGATGACCAGCCCCAGGCGGTGAAAGACCACCCCCTGAGAGAGGAGGGCGTGGGTGCCCACCACGAAGGGGAGTTCTCCCGTCTCCAGCGCCGAGAGGACCTTTCGCTTCTCAGACACCTTCATGGAGCCGGTGAGCAGCCCCACTTCGATGCCCGCGGGGGCTAGCATGGCGGAGAGGGTCTTGGCGTGCTGCTCGGCCAGAATCTCGGTGGGGGCCATCATGGCGCACTGCCAGCCGGAGCGGACGGCCAGCCAGGCGCAGCCGGCGGCCACCGCTGTCTTGCCCGAGCCCACGTCGCCCTGGACCAGCCGGTTCATGGGCCGGGTGAGAGCCAGGTCAGCGGCGGACTCCTCCAACGCCCGTCTCTGCGCCCCCGTCAGGGTGAAGGGTAGCAGCCCGTAAAAGCCCTCCAGGTCCGTCTCCCCGAAGGCGGGGCCGTGGCCCCGGCTCCGCCGCTCCCGCAGCAGGGCCAGACCCAGGGAGAGGTAGAAGAGCTCCTCAAAGGCGAAGCGCCACCGGGCGGCGTCCAGAGCGTCTTCATCGGCGGGAAAGTGGATGCTCCGCCAGCACTCCACCGCAGGAGCCAGGCGGTGTCGCGAGAGCAAATCGTCGGGCAGGGTCTCTGCCGGAGGGGGCAGCTCGTGGAGAGCCTTCTCCACCAGCCCGGCCAGCAGGTGGTTGGTGATCCCCGCCGTCAGGGGGTAGACCGGCATAATGCGCCCGCAGGCCCAGGGTCGCTCCGCCCCCTCAAACTGGGGATTAGTCATCTGCCGGTGGCTGCCCATGAGCTCCACCCGGCCATAGAGGATGTACTCCTCCCCCCGGTGGAGGGCCTGCCGGACATAGCCCTGGTTGAAGAAGGTCACCAGCATGGCGGAGGCCCCGTCCACCACCTTGAGCCGGGTCACGTCCAGTCCCTTTCGGATGTGCATGCGCCGGGGCTCCTCCGCCGCCATGACCCGGACGCAGCACAGCTCCCCCACCGGGGCCCCGGCGATGGTATAGACCTGCCGCCGGTCCTCGTAGCTTCTAGGGAAGTAGCCCACCAGATCTCCGGCCACCCGGAGTCCCAACTTTTCCAGGCCCTTGGCCCGGGCCTCCCCCACCCCGGGGAGCTCCCGCAGGGGGGTGTTCACATCCATGACTCCGCCTCCTCCAGGAAGGCCTCCCGGTCATAGAGGGCGTTGAGCACCGGCAGCAGGGCGTTGGTGCTCATGTGCTCCGGAAGGTCCAGATGCCTGAGCAGGGCGCCCCGCCGCTGGGCGGAGTCGGGGGTGCCGGTGAGGCCCAGCAGGTAGAGGTCGGCCTTGGTGATGGCCTCTCTGGGGGCGCTGCCGCCGACGGGCTCCTCCAGGAAAGTGGCTCCCGCCCGGCGGAGGACCTCCTCCAGCACCGCCGGGGACATACCCTCCACCCCCAGCTTGCCCTCCTTGCCGGGAGTCCGCTTGCGCCGCTCCTTGCCGTAGACGTCGGGGATGTAGGCGTGCTTCACCTTGTCCTGGGGCAGGGCGCTTTTGAGACGACTGCGAATGAGAAAGCCCGCCCCGTCGGAGTCGGTGAGCACAATGAGCCCCCGCTCCTCCGCCAGCCGCCGCAGCAGGGCCACCAGCTCCTGATTTTTGAATACCCCGAAGCCGGCGGTCTCCAGGATCACCGTGTCCACCACCTGGGAGAGGGTGTTTTTGTCATAGCGGCCCTCCACCACGATGGCCTCTTGTATGTGCAGCATGGGCTTCCTCCTGTTACAGCAGTTTTTGGTTCTCCCCGTCCACCGCCTCCACCAGGGCACCGTGGTCAAAGACCGCCAGCGTCCCCGGCGGGAAGGGCAGGAGGGAGAGCCCCTGGGGGCAGACGTCCAAAAGCTGATAGGTATAGATGCGGACATAGTCCTTGGGGTCGTCGCTGCGGGGTTCCCCCAGCGGCCCTAAATACCAGCCGGAGTCCGGCGGGTGAGAGGGGGTCAGGCGCTGGAGATAGAGCAGGGGGGATTGGAGGCCCTTCCACCGGACCACCATGGTGTCCTGAAAGGAGACGTCCACCACCGGCGGCCGCCCCGCCCGGCGCAGGGCGGTCAGCTGGCCCTGGAACACTTCCAGGGCCTGGGTGAGGTCCTCGGTGGTGTCGGTAAAGGGATTTTTCCGGTAGTCCGGGGCCAGAAGGGTCAGGCCGTCCTCCGCCTCCGCCAGCTGGAAGAAATTCCACCCCACCTGGATGCGCTTGCCCGGGGCCAGGATAGGTCCTAGGGCGGACTGCTTCCGCAGGACAGCCGCCAGGAAGTTGGCCGTCTCGGCCTCCTCCTCCCCGCAGGTGAGGGCCAGCCGCACCCCGGCCACATTATAGATCCGCTTCATACCCTGTTCCCTTCTCTCCCCCGCTCACGCGATGCCCGTCTTGGGCGGGCGGTTGGCCAGCTTCAAAATGAGGTCGATGAGGAGCTCCTCCCCGTCGGCCCCCGCCTGGGACTTCATGGCCAGGTCGGTGCGGGCGGCTTCCAGCACGGCGTACCGGCACCAGTTCCGGTCAAACCGCCGGGCGGCGTCTATGAGCTTCTGGGCCGGGTAGGCCGAACGCATGCCCCACAGCTCCACCAGGTAGCCCGCCCCCTTCCGCTCCTCCATGGCCAGCCGGGCGGAGTAGAGCTGGCGCAGCTGCCGCCCCAGCACTGAGAGGAGCTTGATGGGAGGCTCCCCCATGTGGAGGAGGTCGGAGAGCACCGACGAGGCCTTGTCAAAGTCCCCGGCGGCGATGGCGTCGGTGAGCTGAAAGACCACCGCGTCCAGCTGGGGGATGGCCACGGCGTCGATGTCGGCACGGGTCACCGCCCGGTGCTGGGCATAGGCACCAATCTTGCCGATCTCCGAGATGAGGCCCGTCATCAGGTCCCCGCACAGGAAGATGAGGTACCGGGCCAGCTCGGAGTCGATGTCGTGGTCCAAAGCCTTAAACCGGCGGCGGATCCAGTCCACCAGATCCCCCTGCTCCTGCCGGGTGAACTTCACCGCCGAGCCGTGGGCCTTGATGGCGGTGGCCAGCTTGGTCCGGGCGTCGGGCTTGTACTCAATGAGGTCATAGACGAAAACCAGACAGACGTAGTCCGGCAGGTCGGCGAAGAGGGCGGTCATGGCCTCCCGCTGGTCGGCGGGGGCCTTGAAGAGGTCGTAGTCGTAGACCACCACCATGGTGCGCTCACTCATCATGGGTAGGCAGTCGATGACCTGCCCCAGGGCCTTGGGGTCGCACTCCTTGGCCTGGAAGGTGTGGAGGTTGAAGGCCTCCATGCCGCCGGGGAGTAACTTCTTCTTCATCTGCCCCAGGTAGAAGTCCCGGAGATAGGCCTCCTCCCCGTGGAAGATGTAGAGCTGTCCCAGGGTCCCGGCGGACAGGTCGCTTTTGAGCTGTTTCACCGCCGCGGCGTCGGCGTTGTTGGTCTTGGCCATAGGGAGCCTCCTTATCTCACCGTGATGGTGACATTTCCCTGCAAATCGGTGCGGTAGATGTCACAGCCCGCCTCGCTCAGCCGGAGCAGGGTCTCCGGGGCAGGATGGCCGTAAGTATTATAGCCGCAGGAGACCACCGCCGTCTCCGGCGTCACCGTCTCCAGCAGCAGATCGGAGGCGGCGTATTTGGAGCCGTGGTGGCCCACCAGCAGCACGTCAATGTCGGGCAGGTGCCCGTACTTCACCAGTCGTCCTTCCACGATCTGGTCCATGTCTCCGGTGATGAGGGTAGAGAAGTCCCCCGTCTCACACAGCAGGCTCAGGCCCTCCTCGTTGGTGTCGCCGCTGCCCAGCGGGCCGTACAGTGTGAGCAGGGCGTCCCCGAACTCCAAAGTCACGTCGTCCCACACCATCAGGGTGGGGATGCCTGCCTCCTCCGCCCGGGCCACGAGCTCGGTCTGGAGCTCCGGCGCCTCGATCACCTGGGGAACGGCCAGGTTGGACACCTCCAGCTGGTCCATGAGGGCCTCGACCCCGTTGGCGTGGTCGCTGTGGCAGTGGGTGAGCACCAGCAGATCCACCCGTTCAATCCCCATGGTGCTCAGGTAGCTGGCCGCCAGATCACCAGCGTCCTCGCCGGTGCTGCCGCAGTCCACCACCGCCACCCGGTCCCCGCAGCGGAGCACCACACACTGGCCCTGGCCCACGTCCAGCACCGTCATGGTGAGACTCCCGGACCAGTAGGCGGCGTGGTTGAGCACCAGGGCGGCGGCAAGCACGATAGTTGAGCAGCACAGGGGCACCAGAGGCCGGCGTGGGCCCTTCAATCCCAGGTAGCAGAGCCACAGCAGATAGACCGTAGCCAGGCCGCCCATCAGGTAGGGCCCCGCCATCGCCACAGAGGCGAATGGGGCGGCGGCCAGTCCCCGGACCAGCCACAGCACCAGCCGGGGCAGCAGTCCCACCACCTGACCCAGAGCAGACCCCAGGGCGGGGACTAGGAGCTGGACCAGGGCAGTGAGCAGCCCGCCCTGGAAGGTGAGCTGCAAAAGGGGCAGGCACAGCAGGTTGGACACCGGGGAGATCACCGAGAGACTGCCGAAATACCACACCATCAGGGGCACGGCGAAGGCCATAGCGCCCACGGTGACCCCCAAGGAGCCGGCCGCCCGCCAGCCCAGCCGGCGGAGCGGGCCAGGCTTTTTGTTCTCTTTCTTTTCCGGCGCGGGAAAGAACCCGGTCATATAGTCCCGCACCCGCCCGGAGAAGGCCAAAATCCCCGCCACCGAGGCAAAGGAGAGCTGAAGGCTCACGCTCAGTGAGGCCCAGGGGTCCTGGAGCAGGAGCAGCAGCAGGGCCAGGGACAGGCTGGTGGGAGAGTCATTCTCCCGGCCCAGCAGAGGCCCCAACAGCAGCAGGCCATTCATGACGGCGGCCCGGACCACCGAGGGGGTACACCCCACCGCCAGGGTATAGCACACCATCAACGGCAGCACCACCAGGGCAGTGCGGCGGCGGTAGCGGCTGCCGGTGAGGGCCACCGCCAGCTGGACCAAAAAGCTCATGTGGAGCCCCGATACCGCCACGGCGTGGGCCAGTCCCGCCCGTCGGAGGGCATTGTAGTCCCCCTGGTCCAGGCGGTCGGTATCTCCGGTGAGGAGGGCGGTGACCAGTCCGGCGCTCTCCGCCGGGAAAGCTGCGGCCACGGCCTCCTTGACGGCCTGGGACCAGTGGGCGGGCAGGGCCCACAGGGGGACCGTCTCCGGCCGCCGGACCTCCAGCGCCTTCACACTCCCCGTCAGGTGGATACCCTGGGAAAGGCGGTAGGTCCAGCTCTCCATGGCAGTCTGGGGCGGACCGGACCAGTCCGCCGTCACCGCGAGGGCGTCGCCGGGGCGCAGGTCCATCAGGTCCTCCCCATCGCCGTAGAGGGTGGCCCGGAGGACCATGCCGTCCTCCAGCGTCACCTTCGCCTCCACCCCGGCACCGTATCTGGTCTCATAGGGCCAGTCGGCAACGGCGGCGGTGAGGGTACTCCGGACGCCGTCCAGCTCCCGGGCCCCGCCCAGAAAGTGGGCGTTATAGCCCACCGTCCAGGCAAGCCCCGCCGCCACGCCCAGGCACACCAGGGCGCAGCGGCGCCACCGGTCCTCCCGTTTCAGGAGAGCCGGCAGAGGCAGGAGCAGGGAGAGCATCCACAGCCCATTGCAGGTCAGAAAGACCGCCGCGGCAAAGCCGGCGGCCACCGCCGCCAGCTTACGCACGGGGCGCCGAGGGGTCGTCGGTGCGGCCCAGCAGGTAGTCGGTGGAGGTCTGGTAGTAGTCCGCCAGCTTGATGAGGGCCCAAACCGGGATCTCCCGCAGGCCCTTTTCATACCGGCGGTAGACCTCCAAATTCATATGAAGGTATTCGGCAATGTCTCGTTGGGTCTTGTCCTTGTCGTTTCTCAGGTCTCCCAATCTGCGAAAGTACATACGATCACCCGGTAAAATCCTACCATTCAGTAGCATTTACCGTTCGAGATACTGCCATACGGCGTTATTTTAGCAAATTCGTTGCTGCCCTACAAGCCTCAAGCGGTGGTCCCCCGGCCCCCAAGCACCGGCGGCGTTACGAAGTAAGCCGACGGTGCAAGCAACGTGGCAATAGAAGACCTGGGGGGTACATCCAATAGGGGGGAGCCGCAGCTCCCCCCTGTGCTTGGTCGTTTTAAGGGGTGGATTGTCAAGGAGGGGGAAATCGAAATCCCCCTCCTTGACTGACTCTTTCGCCCCTTTCTGGGCATTCAGAAAGGGGCCCGCCGGAGGCCGTTCTTCATCGGAGATGGCAGCAGAAGGATTTTCTTTTGAACAGAAGCGATTTCTATTTGAGGTGTTGTCCGCCCTGCCGGGGGCGTTCCTTTCTGCTTGTGCAGAAAGGAACCAAAGACACCCCAGAGAGGGGGGATTCCGATTTCCCCCCTCTCTGGACTCTCCCCCTTGAAACGGCCAACACAGGGGGGCCGCGGCCCCCCTATTGGATGTACCCCCCAGGCTGCTCTACTGTTAGGCTACTTGCGTCCCGGGCTTACTTCGTAACGCCCGTGCCGCCCGGGGAACGGGAGGACCACCGACGGTCTGCCGCAGCGCCGCCGGTGCCGGGGGATAGGGGACCATCGTCAGGAAAAACCATCCCCCGGCGGCTGTGCCGCCGGGGGATGGCGATGGGTGTATGCGGTCAGCCGGGAGGCCAGGTCATGTCACGTCCGCCCAGCACGTGGAAGTGCAGATGGTGGACGCTTTGCCCCGCCTGCTCGCCGATGTTGGAGACCACCCGGTAGCTCTCCAGGCCCAGCTCCTTGGTCACCTTGGAGATGACGGCGAAGATGTGGGCCACCACAGTGGCGTTCTCCGGGGTTACATCGGCCACGGAGCCGATGTGGGTCTTGGGGATCACTAGGAAGTGGGTGGGCGCCTGGGGGTCGATGTCGTAGAAGGCGTAGACCGTTTCGTCCTCGTAGACCTTGTTGGAGGGGATCTCCCCCGCCGCGATCTTGCAGAACAGACAATCGCTCATGTGCAGAAACCTCCTTTCACACGTTGCTCATTATCGAAACTGATTGAGCTCTGGATGGTAGGTGAAGCCGGCGGCGGCCAGGACGGCGCAGAGGGCCTCGGTTGTGGTGTCGTGGTCGTCGCAGAAGGACTCCAGGTCGGGATAGGTATCCCGGAGCCGGGCGTTGACCACGCTATATAAGATCATGGGGTCCTGGGGCAGCATGCTCACAGCCCCAGCTTTCCGGCCACGAAGTCGTCCACGGTGGCCAGGGCGTCGTCCAGCTTGAGGACGTCGGTGCCGCCGCCCATGGCGGAGTCGGGCTTACCGCCGCCCTTGCCTCCGCAGATGGCGGTGACGTGCTTGATGAGGTCGCCGGCCTTCACGCCCTTCTGGACCGCCTCCTTGCCGCAGACGGCCAGGAAGGTGATCTTGCCGTCCTTCACGGCGGAGAGCACGGCCACCACGGCCTGGCTCTTATCCCGCAGGAAGTCGCCCATCTTGCGCAGACGGTCGGAGTCGGCGTCGGCCAGGGTGGCGGTGACCACCTTCAGGCCGCCCACCTCCTTGGCGCCCATGAGGAACTGACCGGCCTCGCTGACGGCCTCCTTGGCCTTGAAGGCCTCCACCACATGGCGCAGCTCCTTGAGCTCCTCCATGTTCTGGATGGCTTTCTCCCGCAGCTCGCCGGGCTTGGCCTTCAGGGCGGCGGCAGCCTGGAAGAGCAGCTCCTGGTTCCGGTTCATGACCTCCAAGGAGGCAAGGCCGGTGGTGGCCTCGACGCGGCGGACGCCGCTGGCCACGGAGAACTCGCTGGAGATGTGGAACACGCCCACCTTAGCGGTGTTGTCCAGGTGGGTGCCGCCGCAGAACTCCACGGAGTAGCCCTCGCCCATGTCCACTACCCGGACGGTGTCGCCGTACTTCTCGCCGAAGAGGGCGATGGCACCGCGCTTCTTGGCCTCCTCGATGGGGAGGACGTCGGTGTGGATGTCGTAGCCCTCCAGCACGGCCTCGTTGACCATGGCGGAGACCTTGCCCAGCTCCTCGGCGGTCATGGCGGAGAAGTGGGTGAAGTCAAAGCGGAGGCGGTCCTCCTCCACCAGGGAGCCGGCCTGCTGTACGTGGTCGCCCAGCACGGTGCGCAGGGCCTTATCCAGCAGGTGGGTGGCGGAGTGGGCACGCATGACGGCCTTCCGGCGCTTCACGTCGATGGCGGCGGAGACGGTGTCGCCCAGCTTCAGGATACCGCCGGTCAGCTTGCCGTAGTGCATATACTTGCCGCCCTTGTTCTTCTGCACGTCGGTGACGGTAAAGACGGCGTCGCCGGCGGTGATGGTGCCGTGGTCGGCCACCTGGCCGCCCATCTCGGCATAGAAGGGGGTCTTGTCCAGAACCACGATGGCCTCCACGCCGGGCATCAGCTCCTCCGCCTGCTCGTTCTCCACCACCAGAGCCACCACCTTGGCGTCGTCCACGGCGGTGTTGGCATAGCCCACGAACTCGGTCTCAGGCACGTCCTTGCCGAACTCCACGCCGGCCCAGCCCAGGTCGCCCAGGGCCTCACGGGCCTTCCGGGCCCGCTCCTTCTGCTCCTGCATTAGGGCCTTGAAGCCGTCCTGGTCCACGGTCATGCCCTGCTCCTCCACCATCTCGATGGTGAGGTCGATGGGGAAACCGTAGGTGTCGTAGAGCTTGAAGGCGTCGGCGCCGGAGAATACGGTCTCCCCCTTGGCCTTGTGCTCGGAGAGGAGGTCGTTGAAGATCTTCATGCCGCCGTCGATGGTGCGGGCGAAGTTCTCCTCCTCGGTGCGGATGACCTTGGTGATATAGTCCTGGCGCTCCCGCAGCTCGGGGTAGTGGCCCTCGTTCTCGTGGATGACGGTGTCGCACACCTCATAGAGGAAGGGGTCGTTGACACCCAGCAGCTTGCCGTGGCGGGCGGCCCGGCGCAGCAGGCGGCGGAGCACGTAGCCCCGGCCCTCGTTGCTGGGCAGCACGCCGTCACAGATCATGAAGGTGGCGGAGCGGATGTGGTCGGTGATGACCCGGAGAGAGACGTCCTTGGCGGCGGTCTCACCGTAATGGGCGTTGGTGATCTCGGACACCTTGTTGGTGATGTTCATGACGGTGTCCACGTCGAAGAGAGAGGCCACGTCCTGGCACACGCAGGCCAGACGCTCCAGGCCCATGCCGGTGTCGATATTCTTCTGCTTGAGCTCGGTGTAGTGGCCCTCGCCGTCGTTGTCAAACTGGGAGAACACCACGTTCCAGACCTCGATATAGCGGTCGCAGTCACAGCCCACGGTGCAGCCGGGCTTGCCGCAGCCCCACTGCTCGCCGCGGTCGTAGTAGATCTCGGAGCAGGGGCCGCAGGGACCGGAGCCGTGCTCCCAGAAGTTGTCCTCCTTGCCAAACTTGAAGATGCGCTCGGCGGGGATGCCGATCTCCTCGTTCCAGATGCGGAAGGCCTCGTCGTCGGCGGGGGTGGTCTCGTTGCCGGCGAACACGGAGGGGTAGAGCCGGTTGGGGTCCAGGCCCACCCACTCGGGGCTGGTCAGGAACTCCCAGGCCCAGTGGATGGCCTCCTTCTTGAAGTAGTCGCCGAAGGAGAAGTTGCCCAGCATCTCAAAGTAGGTGCCGTGGCGGGCGGTGTGGCCGATGTTCTCGATGTCGCCGGTGCGGATGCACTTCTGGCAGGTGGTCACACGGTGGCGGGGGGGCTCCTGCTCCCCGGTGAAGAAGGGCTTCATGGGCGCCATACCGGAGTTGATGAGCAGCAGGCTGGCGTCGTTCTGGGGGATGAGGGAGAAGCTGGGCAGGCGCAGGTGTCCCTTGGTCTCGAAGAAGGAGAGGAACATCTCGCGCAGCTCATTGAGGCCGTAAGGCTTGGTGGGCATGGGTATTACCTCCGTTTATCTCAATTTATGTTACGACTCACTGGTCTGGGCGGCGGGAAAAGAAAAACCGCCCCCGGCATCGGCCAGGGGCGGAAAAGCATTTCCACGGTACCACCCTGATTACGCTTCGTTGAAAAAGCGCATCTCATTCCATCCTGTAACGGGGATGAAGCGTCCCGGTCCTCCCGGGCGGCTGGTGAAGTGGCGTACGGGTCCGTGTCGCGGAGGGCTCTCACCGTCCCCTCTCGCTCGTCGCGGCGTGGCCCGCTTGGCTTCGTCCTTGCCTTTTTAAGCTGTTTTATTTTATCACTTTTCAGGGCATTGTCAACTGGTTTTTTCTTTTCTCCGTACCTGATGGAGCACCATGGCAGCCAGGTTCAACCCCAGCCCCAGGAATACGGCAGCCGTCAGCACCATTTCCATGCCGGGCAGCACGTCCATGAGGGCCGACCAGTCCTCTTTTTGTACCCACTGTACCGCAAGACGGTACTCCTCCAGCATGGCCAGCACGCCGCAGGCCAGGCTCCCGAAGAGGAGGGCGCTCTGCCCCCGCCTCTTGCCCAGCAGGGCCAGGGCCAAATTCACCAGGGCCAGCAGAAAGGCCAAGGCCCCCATCAACAACCAGGTCATGACGCCTCTCTCCCTTCGTCCAGCCCCGTCTGAGGCTGTTTTTTTGGTATGAACAGGGCTCCTGTGAAGAAGAGCACCGGGGGCAGCAAGGCGGCGGCGGCGATTGACCCAAACCAAACAGGTGCCCAGGTCAGGCCGGGCAGGTCAAGTATCCCCATCACCACAAGAAACATGAGGCAGAAGGAGGGGCTGGCCAGGATGGCCGTGGACATGAGGAGGCAGAAGCCCATCAGGGCCGTGGGCTCCGTCAGGCACAGGGCAAAGCCCCCGAACCCCCACAGGCAGGCGATGCCCCCCGTCAGGGCCACCGCCCGGAGCCACTCCCGGACCGTGGGCCGCTCCCACTCCAAGAGGCGGGCGACAAAGGCCCCGACGGGTACATAGAGGAGCATCAGCAGGGCGCAGAGCGCCACCATCAGCCCCACGCCGGCCTCCGCCGCCCCGAACATGGCAAAGGCGATCAGCGACCCCAGGGCGGAGAGCATAAAATGTCCCCCCGCAAAACCGGCGAACCGGGCACGGAGGGAGGTATGCTTCGCCATACGATCACCCCTTTCAAGGGTATCGTATCACCGCTTTTATTGAAAGTCAATTTATTTTTATTGCTTTTCAATAAACTCCTCGTCGGCGTCCTCCTCCTGGTCCAGGGCGGCGATGGGGAGATAGCTGCCCATCAGGTAAAGCAGCGGGGGTAGGAGGCCGGTAACCAGACCGCCCACATAGACCGTCCACAGGGAACCGCCGCTCCCCCAGCCCAGGAACTGGGCCAGCAGGCTGTAAAGGCCGTAGGCGGGACAGTTGAGGAGCATGGCGGCCACCAGCAGCCCGGTACCGTGAGGGATAAGGTAGGCCAGGGCCAACAGCAGCCAGAAGGCGGCGGCGGGCACCAACAGCAAGAGGAGGGCCTCCTCCACGTCGGGGCGGGGCAGGAGATTCCGCTTGCGGGTGAGGCGGCCGGCGGGGAGATAGGCCAGCAGCCCCAGAGCCAAGGGGATCAGGGCGGGCAGAGTGCCGCTCAGCTCTGACGCCGCTCCCCGCAGGGGGAAGGGAAGTGCGGCCCGCACGGCGCTGCCCAGGCCCAGCAGACCGCTCAGCGCCAAGGCGAGGACGGTGAGGAGGGAGACCACGGCCGTCAAGATCAGGTGGCTCCGGCAGAATTCTAACATAATGGGCCGCAGCAGCCGCTTCATGGCAGGTCGTCCCCCCCTTTCTTAAGCATGACCGGCCTCAATCACCGGCCGCCCGATTCAGCAGACAATATTATAGCACAAAATAATGGGATTTCCAGCCCTAGTTTTTGTGCAGAACTATTGTGGGCTCAAATCCACCTGGCGGCGGAGGATGGAGAGGGGCTTTACCTGACGGGGCAGGCGCATCTTGAAGCGCATCTCCGGCTTCTTGGGCTCCAGGAGGGGCAGGCCGTCCATGTCGGTCATCTCTGGCGCTTCAAAGGTCATGGGGTCCAGGCCGGGGGCCAGGAGCTCCACCTGGGTCCCGGCAGAAAACTTGTTCCGCAGAGAGAGGACGGCGGTGCCGTCGGGGGAGCAGGTCTCCACCACCGCGCAGACCTGGTAGTCCCGGATGTACCGGGCGTCGCCGGTATACTGTCCCGGCGAGCCGTAATAAAAGCCGGTGGAGTAGGGCCGGTGGGAGACCTTGTCCAGCTCGGCGCGCCAGACGGGGTCCAGAGGTTCCCCCGCCAAGGCGGCATCGATCCCGTGGCGGTAGGCCCCGGTGACCACGGCGGCATAGTAGGCCGACTTGGCCCGGCCCTCGATCTTCAGGGAGCTGAGACCGGCCTCCACCAGATCGGTCAGGTGGTCGATCATGCACATGTCCCGGCTGTTCATGATAAAGGTCTCATTGTTCTCCTCATAGACGGGGAAATACTCTCCGGGCCGCTTTTCCTCCACCAGGGCATACTTGTAGCGGCAGGGCTGGGCACACATGCCCCGCTGGGCGTCCCGGCCGGTCATGTAGTTGGAGAGCAGGCACCGCCCCGAATAGCTCACGCACATGGCCCCGTGGACAAAGGCCTCGATCTCCAGCTCCTTGGGGGTCTTGGCCCGGATGGTGCGGATCTCCTCCAGGGAGAGCTCCCGGGCCAGGATGACCCGGCTGGCCCCCAGGTCGTACCAGGCCTGGGCCACGGCGTGGTTGGTGACGCCGGCCTGGGTGGAGATGTGGAGCTGGAGGTGGGGGGCGTACTTCTGGGCCATGCGGAAGACCCCCAGGTCGGCGATGATGGCGGCGTCCACCCCCACGCTGTCCAGATACTCCAGCCACTCCGGCAGCCGGTCCACCTCGTCGCACCGGGGCATGGTGTTGCAGGTCACATGGACCCGCACCCCCCGGCTGTGGCACAGCTCCACCGCCTCCCGGAGCCCTTTCTGGTCAAAGTTGCCCGCAAAGGCCCGCATGCCGAAATCGCTGCCCGCCAGGTAAACCGCGTCGGCGCCGTAGGCCACGGCCATGCGCAGCCGCTCCATATCCCCCGCCGGGGCCAATAGCTCGATGCTCATCACTTGTTCCTCCTGTCAAAAGGGCGGTCGCCCAAAGGCGGCCGCCCCAGTGTTTAGTTGCCCCGCTGCTGGGCGATGAAGTCCTGCTGCGCCTCCAGGCTCTTGAAGAAGGAGTGGGTGCCATCGCTGCCCAGGGCGTAGTAGTAATAGTTGGTGCTCTCCGGCTCCATGGCGGCCTGGATGGAGGCCAGGCCGGGGTTGGAGATGGGTCCGGGGGGCAGCCCCTTGTTGGTATAGGTGTTATAGGCCGTGTCGGCGGTATAGTCCGCCGAGGTGATGGGGCGGCCCAAAGCGTAGACCAGGGTGGCATCCACCTGCAGATAACCCTGTGTCCCGGCGTTGGGATTGTTGAGACGGTTGTAAATGACAGAGGCGATGGTGGCCCGGTCGTTGCCGTCGGTCTCGCGCTCGATCATGGAGGCGATGATGACGATGTCCCGGACGGTATACCCCTTCTCCTGGACCTCAGCCCGCATCTCGTCGGTGAAGCGGCGGTCGAAGTTCACCAGCATCTTGTTGATGACCGTCTTGGGGTCCTCGCCCATATAGAACTCATAGGTGTCGGGGAACAGGTAGCCCTCCAGCCGGTGGTAGTCCCCCAGAGGGATTTCTTGCAGGAAGGAGAAGGCATAGTCGTGGGTGGCCGCCATATCCTGGAGTTTCTCCACCGTGGAGACGCCGTTGTCCTCCAGGCGCTGGAAGATCTGGTCCACCGTGTAGCCCTCGGGGATGGTGACGGTGACCATCTGACGGCTGGCCGAATTGGAGCCCAAATTGGTGACGATAGCCCGGTAGTCCATGTCGGTATCCAGCTGGTAGGTGCCGGGGGCCATCTTCTCGTCGGCGTTGGAGAAGACGGAGAAGAGCCGGAAGACCAGCTTAAACTCGATGATGCCGTTCTCCTTGAGCTGGTTGGCCACGTAGTCCAGATCCACGACCTCAACGGTCTCGGTCTCGGTGCCCTCGTCGGTCTTTACCGTCACCTCTTTCTCGGTAAAGATGTCCTCGGGCAGGGTGATGATGGCGGAGTGCTCGGCCTTGTTGAGGGCCAGCACGTCGTTGGCCGCCACCCAGCCCACCGCCGCCAGCAGGGTGGAGATTCCGATGACGAAAGCCACGTACAGCAGGGTACCCAGCAGGCTGAATCCCTTTTTCTTCCGCCGTCTCCGGGTGGCGGGGCGCTCGCTCCGCTCCCGGGGCTGCTCTCGCCTTCCGCCGGAGCTTCTTCTTTCCTCTTGTGACATAGGCAGTTTTTCTCCTTCCGGATCGCTCCATAGGGGAACCAATGGTGTTCCCGCTACATAGAATAGGCCAGTTGGAGGGCAAAAGCCCCGGTCTCCCGCCGGCGGCGCCTCCAAACTCTAAAAACGAGGTGTGTCGTTCATGTTCGGTAACAATGGTAGCTGCTGTTGGATTATCCTGATCCTCATCCTGGTGTGCTGCTGCTGCGGCGGCGGGAACAGCTGCGGCTGCGGCTGCAACAATAACAACAACGGCTGTGGCTGTGGCTGCGGCAACAACAACAGCTGCGGCTGCGATCCCTGCTGCTGAGCCCACCGCGCCGCCTCCCCGGCCTACTTAGAAACCTACAGTGTCCCTCCAGGGCGGAGCCTTTGGGCTCCGCCCTTTAAAAATGCCGTTACTTTTCCGTCTCCTTCGGTCCGGAAAAGTCCTCGCTGCGCTCGCCGCCCTCCGGGCAGGGCATTCGATCCTACGCGAGGCGGGCTGCCGCCCCCTCGCACTCCCCCGCCGCGGCAAGGGCTGTGGTCTTTCCTCAGCGTCTGTTCGTCAGAATATGGGACGGGCCTTCCAGCCGGCGCTTCTCCGTCAACACCAGGTCCACAGCTCTGTCGTGGGCCTCTGCAGGCAGCTTCTCTTGGAGCAGCCGCTCCCGGCACAGGCCCACCGTCCGGCCGCCATAATCGGCCAGGTAGCGGTCATAATATCCGCCCCCCTGTCCCAGCCGTTGGCAGGACAGGTCATAGCAGAGGGCTGGGACCAGAATGAGGTCGATCTCCCCCTTGCCCACAACGGGACAGGTATCCAATGGCTCCGGGATGCCAAACACCCCGGGCCGTAGGTCGTCCCCGCTCCGGACCAGACGGGCCTCCATGGCCCGGTCGGGCAGGCATTTGGGCAAGCATACCCGCTTTCCCAGCCGCCATAGCTCCACGATCAGGTGGCCGGTATCCGGCTCAGTACCTACGCCATAAAAGAGCAGCAGGGTATTGGCCTCCGCCGCCCAGGGCAGCTCCAGGAACCGCTGGAGCAGGATCACGTCGCTCCTCCGGCGCTCAGCGGGACGCATGGCCGCCACCTGAGCCCGGATCTGGGTCCGCAGGGCGGCTTTAGCTCCGGTACAGGATGCCATTCTGGACCTTCTGCACCGCCTCGTCGCCCCTGAGCACCTCCACCAGCTTCAGTCCAAAGAGGAACGCGGCGCCGGCAGCCTGGGCGGTGACGAACTTCCCGTCCACCACCACCTGGGCCTCCCGGTCCACGGCGGCGGAGCCCATCTCCTCCCACACGCAGGGATTGCAGGCCGCCTTTCGCCGGTCCAGCATGCCCATGTGGGCCAGGATGGAGGGGGCGGCGCAGATGGCCGCCAGCCAGCAGCCCAGGTCCCGGGCCTTCTGGATGAGGGCGGTGGCAAAGAGGTCCATCTGGATGGAGGCTACGCCGCCCAGCCCACCGGGCAGCACCAGCATCTCCATGTCCTCCGTCTTCACCTGTTCCAGAGTCATGTCGGCGGTGACGGTGATGCCGTGGCTCCCCTTTACCGCAAGGCTCTCCAGGCCCACATAGGCCACATCCACACCGGCCCGCCGCAGCAGGTCGCCGGGGACGATGGCCTCGGCCTCCTCAAAACCTTCTCCCAGCAGAATATATACCATGGATCATTCTCCTCCAAATATACTTGATGGTCCCTGTCACAGCAGGGCGCTGACCCGGTCCCAGATCTGTTGATGGATGACCTCCGGCGGGAGCACCGCCCCAGTCTCGTCCACGCAGGACACCCGCTCCCAGCCGCACAGCCCGGCGGCGGCCAGGGCCGCCTTCCGGCAGCGGCGGAGGTATTCGGTATCCACCTCGTGGATGTCGCCGGTGGTGTGGGTCTCCCCCTCCCGGCGGCGGAGCATCTCCACCGCCCGATCGGTGGGCATGTCCAGATAGAGGACCAGGTCCGGGGCGGGCAGCCCCAGCTTGTGGTATTCAAAGTCAAAGAGCCAGCGCAGGAAGGGCTCCCACGCCTCCTCCGGCAGCTTGCTGGTCTGGTGGACGGCGTTGGAGGTGGTATAGCGGTCGGCCAGGATGAGTCCGCCCCCCCCGTAGTCTTCCCCCCACACCTTCTTGTAAGACGCGTACCGGTCCACCGCGTAGAAGGTGGAGGCGGCATAGGCGTTCACGTCGTCGGGATGGGACCCGAATTCCCCACCCAGGTACATCCGCACCAGAGCCGACGAGGGCTCCTGATACTGGGGAAAGACGATGCGGTGGAAGGGCTTGCCCGCCTCCTCCATCCGGCGGCACAGGAGGCCGAACTGGGTGGACTTGCCCGACCCGTCGGTGCCCTCCAGCACGATGAGCCTGCCCTTCATGCCCGCTTCCCCGCCTTTCCCCGCTCGCCCAGCGCAGCCACCAGGAAGAGGGGCAGCCGGGCCATGCGGCCAATGCGCTTGGGCTCCTTCTTGAGGCGGTAGAGCCACTCCAGGCCCAGCTTCTGCCAGGCCTCCGGCGCCCGCTCCACCACGCCGGCAAAGACGTCCAGGCTTCCGCCCAAACCAGCCATGAGCTTGGCGCCGGTGGCGGGGCCGTTCTTCACCATCCAGTACTCCTGCTTGGGGGCCCCCAGGCAGACAAAGACCACGTCGGCCTCGGCCGCCCGGATGGCCTCTACCACGGGGTCGTCCTCCTTGAAGTAACCGTCGTGGGTACCGCAGATGGTAAGGCCTGGGTATTTGGCCTCCAGCCGGGCGGCGGCCGTCTCGGCCACCCCGGGCTTGGCCCCCAGCAGGTAGAGCCGCAGGCCGCTCCTGGCCATATGCTCCATCAGCTTCCCGGCAAAGTCGATGCCGGGGCACCGGCCTTTCAGGGGCCGGCCCAGAATCTTGGCGGCGTACACCACACCAATGCCGTCGGGGAGCACCAGGTTCGCCCCGTTGAGGGCCTGCCGGAAGGGCTCCTCCCGCCGTGCCCGGTCCACCAGCTCCGGGTTGGGGGTTACCACATAGTGGAATCCACCCGCTTCTATCATCCCGGCGGCCGCTTTGGCCGCCTCCTCCAGGGTCAGGTCGTCAAAACTGACCCCCATGATCTCTGTCCGCAAGGCGCATGCCTCCATTTTTATCATTCCAGGCCATCATACCACAGGAACACTCAAAAGTCCATCGGAACCTGCCCGCTCCCCCCGTATCTTCATGAAAAATTAAGCATTGACATTTCGGGAAAAGGGATTATAATACAGACAATACTTTAGCGCAAAAAAGCAATGAAGTGCTGTACTTGCACAAATCGGAAGGATGAGAAGCATGAATGTTTTGTCGAAAGTGACCGCACTGGCCGCCGCCAGCGCCATGGTCCTGTCTCTGGCCGCCTGCGGCGGCGGCACCAGCACCACCACCCCCGCCCCTGAGTCCTCTGCCCCCGCGTCCTCCGCTTCCGCCGAGGGCACCGCATCCTACACCGTGGGCATCTGCCAGCAGATGACCCACGAGGCGCTGGACGCCGCCACCCAGGGCTTCAAGGACGCCCTCAACGAGCTGCTGCCCGGCCAGGTGACCTTTGAGGAGCAGGACGCCGGCGGCGAGTACGCCAACTGCGGCACCATCATGGACGGCTTCGTCTCCGAGGGTGTGGACCTCATTCTGGCCAACGCCACCTACCCCCTCCAGGCCGCAGCCTCCGCCACCGCCGACATCCCCGTGCTGGGCACCTCGGTGACCGACTACGCCACCGCCCTGTCCATCGACGACTGGACCGGCACCGTGGGCGGCAACATCTCCGGTACCTCCGACCTGGCCCCCCTGGACCAGCAGGCCGCCATGCTCAACGAGCTCTTCCCCGACGCCACCAACGTGGGGCTCCTCTACTGCTCCGGCGAGCCCAACTCCGTCTATCAGGTGGAGACCATCCAGGGCTACCTGGAGGACATGGGCTACACCTGTGAGCAGTACGCCTTCACCGACGTGAACGACCTGTCCTCCGTGGCCCAGACCGCCTGCGACAACTCCGACGTCATCTACATCCCCACCGACAACACCGCCGCCGCCAACACCGAGACCATCGCCAACGTGGTGATCCCCGCCGGCGTGCCCGTCATTGCCGGTGAGTCCGGCATCTGCTCCGGCTGCGGCGTGGCCACCCTCTCCATCAGCTACTACGACATCGGCTACAAGACCGGCGAGATGGCGGCCCAGATCCTCACCGGCGAGGCCGACATCTCCACCATGCCTGTGGAGTACGCTCCCAACGTCACCAAGATGTACAACGCCGCCAACTGCGAGGCCCTTGGCCTCACCATGCCCGAGGATTACGAGCCCATCACCTGATCCTCTTTCCCCCTTCTAAAATCGTAAAAACAGCGGGGCGCTCTGCGCCTCCGCTGTTTTTGCGCCTTTCCCGCCCGAGGCGGAATCCACCTTTTGGAGGTATCGAACTATGGATTTCCTGCTCTCTTTCCTCAACTCCATGCCCGGCGCCTTCGGACAGGGCCTGGCCTGGGGCATCATGGCCATCGGGGTGTACATCACCTTCCGGATTCTGGACATCGCCGACCTGACCGTGGACGGCTCCCTGGCCACCGGCGGCGCGGTGGCCGCCCTGGGCATCACCATGGGCCTCAATCCCTGGCTGGCTCTCCTGATGGCCGTCATCGCCGGCATGCTGGCCGGTCTGGTCACCGGACTGCTCCACACCGCCTGCGGCATCCCCGCCATCCTCTCCGGCATCCTGACCCAGCTGGCCCTCTACTCCATCAACCTGCGCATCATGGCCATCGGCAGCGGCGCCAGTACCAAGGCCACCCTGGCCCTCAGCGTGGATAAGCAGCCCCTGCTGGTCTCCTCCCGCTATATCCGTGAGATGAGCCTGCGCAACCCCCTGCTGCTGCTGGCCGTCCTCACCGTGGTGGTCATCGCCGTGCTCTACTGGTTCTTCGGCACCGAGCTGGGCTGCTCCCTCCGGGCCACCGGCGCCAACCCCAACATGGCCCGGGCCCAGGGCATCAACACCAACATTGCCAAAGTGCTGGGCCTGGTGGTGTCCAACGGCCTGGTGGCCCTCTCCGGCGGCCTGCTGGCCCAGTACCAGGGTAGCTCCACCGTGGATATGGGCCGCGGCGCCATCGTCATCGGCCTGGCCGCCGTCATCATCGGCGAGGTGCTCCTGGGCAAGGTCTTTGTCAACTTCGCCCTCAAACTGCTCTCCGCCGTCATTGGCTCCATCATCTACTACATCGTGCTCCAGTTCGTGCTCCGGCTGGGCCTGGAGTCCACCGACCTGAAGCTGCTCTCGGCCGTGGTGGTGGCCCTCTTCCTCACCATCCCCTACTGGAAGGGCAAGTACTTCACTAAGACGGCTCGGAAGGAGGCGGCACGCAATGCTTGAGCTCAAAGAGATCTACAAGACCTTCAACCCCGGCACCATCAACGAAAAGCGAGCCCTCAACGGGGTCTCCCTCACCTTGGCCGACGGTGACTTCGTCACCGTCATCGGCGGCAACGGCGCCGGCAAATCCACCCTGCTCAACGCCGTGGCGGGGGTGTGGCCGGTGGACTCCGGCACCATCTCCATCGACGGCATCGACGTCACCCGCCTGCCTGAGCACAAGCGGGCCCAGTACATCGGCCGGGTCTTTCAGGACCCCATGATGGGTACCGCCGCTACCATGCAGATCGAGGAGAACCTGGCCCTGGCCGCCCGCCGGGGCAAGCCCCGGGGCCTGAAGGCGGGCATCACCGCCAGCGAGCGAAAGGAGTACCGGGAACTTCTCAAGATCCTGGACCTGGGCCTGGAGGACCGACTCACCGCCAAGGTGGGACTTCTCTCCGGCGGACAGCGCCAGGCCCTCACCCTCCTCATGGCCAGCCTGGTCAAGCCCAAGCTCCTCCTCCTGGACGAGCACACCGCCGCCCTGGACCCCAAGACGGCGGCCAAGGTGCTGGACGCCACCGAGAAGATCGTCCAGCGGGACAAGCTCACCACCCTGATGATCACCCACAACATGCGGGACGCCATCGCCCACGGCAACCGCCTTATCATGATGTATGAGGGCCGGGTGGCGGTGGACGTCTCCGGCGAGGAGAAGAAGAACCTCACTGTGGAGCAGCTTCTCTCCCTCTTCAGCCAGGCTAGTGGCTCAGATGAAGCCGACGATAAACTCCTGCTGGGCTGAGCCGCTGGCCTGGCGGGACCCATCGCAGATGGGACGGCGGTCACGCCGTACAAGTGTTTTGCGCAGCAAAACCTTTCATGGGCGGAATTCATTTCCGCCCATGAAATTGCAGTCGGGGTCCCCGGCCGGCCACAGGCCGGCTGGGGAAACAGTGGCTCTGACGAAGCCGACGACAAGCTCCTTCTGGGCTGAGCACGTATCCCCAGGCAGCACGATGCCGCTGTCTTCCGCGTTTTCGCGGGAGGCAGCGGCATTTTTGTTTCTTTTATAACTCTGTTCCGCTCTCACCTACGGCACCTGGAGCCGCCGCTCCGACCCACGCCGCGGCCTCCGGCGCGCAGAAGCGGATGAAGGCCTCCATCTCCCTGGTGGCCCATTTCTCCCGATGGTAGAAGATCTGCTCGTACATCACCGCCTGGAGGTCGCTGACCTCCACCACCGTCAGCTTGCCCTGTTGTACCGGCTCCTCCACCAGAAAGCGTGGCAGGAAGGAAAGCCCCTCCGTCTCCTCCAGCACCCGGAGGAGGAAGGAGGCGTAGCTGCTCTCCAGCGCCGGTGTGATGGCCCGGTCCAGGGTGGCCAGCCGCCGGTCCAGCAGGCGGCGGTAGTTGGCGTCCCGCTCGGTGAGATAAAAGGGCCGGTCCAGCAGATCCACCAGATGGTGGGGGCCGGGTCCCAGCTCCCGTCCCAGCTCCGCCGAAGCCACCACCACCACCTCCTCCTGCCGCTCCAGCACCTTGCACCAGCTGTTGTTGTAGAGGGGCTCCTCCAGGATGTAGATGATGTCCAGCTCTCCCCGCTCCATTTTGGCAATGAGCTCCTCCGGGATGCCCGTGGTGATCTGGATGCTCACCTTGGGGTGCTGCACCCGGAACCGCCGCACGATCCCCGGCAGCCGGGCATAACACAGGGACTCCAGCGTGCCGATGTGGAGCTGCCCGTTCAGCTCCCCCTCCACGGACAAGGAGAGGGCAGCGTGGTTGACCTCCTGGATAATGTTGTAGGCGCTGTCCAGAAACTGTTTTCCCTGGGCAGTGAGCACCACCCGCTTATACATGCGGTCAAACAGGCGCACGTGGAGCTCCTCCTCCAGCTGGCGGATCTGCACCGTCACCGCCGACTGGGAGTAGCCCAGGCTGGCCGCCGCTTTGGAAAAGCTCTCAAACTGGGCCGCCCGGATAAACGTGGTGATCTGCCGAAGTTCCATGCCAACTCCTCCCTTCTGCCTCAAAAAGTAATATGAATTTTTTTAATTAAAATAATAAAAACGGTTTATTTGATTAAACGTTATTGTCATGATAGACTAAAGCCACCACAAAGTCAACGGGGAAACTTAGCAAAAGAGCAAAATGTAAATAGGAGGAAACATTATGGAAAAAAAGAAGTTACGCATCGGGCTGATCCCAAAGCTCATCATTGCCATCATCCTGGGTATCCTCTTCGGCTCCTTTATGCCAGAGTGGTTCAACCGCGTGGTGGTCACCTTCTCTTCGATTTTCAGCACCTTCCTTTCCTTCGTGATCCCCCTGATTATCGTCGCCTACGTGACCATGGGCATCGCCAATCTGCGCAGTGGCGCGGGCAAGCTGCTGGTCATCACCGTAATCCTCTCCTACTTTTCCACCCTGGTGGCGGGCTCCGCCTCCTACCTGGTCTCCTCCAGACTGTTCCCCTCCTTTATGAGTGCGGGGGCCCTGGACCAGATCGCCGCCACCGCTGACGTTTCCCTGTCCGGCTACTTCTCTCTGTCCATCCCGCCCCTGCTGGACACCCTGTCCGCCGTCACCCTGGCCTTTGTGCTGGGCCTGTGCCTTTCCACCATGCGGGGCAAGGAGATCGGCGACAGCCTCTACCACGGCATGGAGGACTTCTCCGCCATCATTGACAAGGTACTCCACACCGTCATCATCCCCCTGCTGCCTCTCTACATCTGCGGCACCTTTACCAACATGACCTATTCCGGAAAGACCTTCGCCATCCTGGGCATCCTGTGGAAGGTGTTCCTGGTGGTCATCGCCATGCACCTCATCTATATCTGCATTCAGTTCCTGGTGGCCGGCGTGGTCTCCGGCAAGAACCCCATCACCCTCATCCGCAACCAGATCCCCGGCTATGCCACCGCCATCGGCACCCAGTCCTCCGCCGCTACCATCCCCGTCAACCTGGAGTGCGCCGCGAAGGACGGCATCCTGGAGGAAATCCGCAACTTCGTGGTACCCCTGTGCGCCAACATTCACATGGCCGGCTCCATGATTACCATCACCGCCTGCGCCACCGCCGTGTGCCTGATGTACCAGCTGCCCATCAGCCTGGGCACCGTGGTCCCCTTCATCATGACCCTGGGCATCGCCATGGTGGCCTCTCCCGGCGCCCCCGGCGGCTCCATCATGACCGCCCTGCCCTTCCTCTACATGGTGTTCGGCACTGAGGCCGGTGACGTGAACGGCCCCATCTGCGCCATCATGGTGGCCCTCTATATCACCCAGGACTCCTTCGGCACCGCCTGCAACGTGTCCGGCGACAACGCCATCGGCACCATCGTGGACACCATTTACCGCAAATTCATCAACAAGACCCCTGTGAAGGAGTGAGCTTATGTCCTTTATCAGCGTGTTCGACGTACTGGGCCCTAACATGGTCGGCCCCTCCAGCTCCCACACCGCCGGGGCCGTGGCCATTGCCAACGTGGCACACAAGCTGCTGGCGCCGCCGCTGAAGAAGGTGGACTTCACCCTCTACGGCTCCTTCGCCAAGACCTACCACGGCCACGGCACCGACCGGGCCCTGCTGGGCGGCATCATGGGTTTTTCCACCGACGACCTGTGCATCCGGGACTCCTTCCGCATCGCCAACGAGCGGGGGCTGGCCTTCTCCTTCACCCCCAATGAGACCGAGACCGACATCCACCCCAACACGGTGGACATCCGCATGGAGAATGCCGACGGACAGGTCATGACTGTCCGTGGCGAGTCCCTGGGGGGCGGCAAGATGCACATCGTGCGCATCAACGGCGTCCACGTGGACTTCAGCGGCGAGTACGCCTCGGTGGTGGTGGTCCAGCAGGACAAGCCCGGCGTGGTGGCCCACATCACCAAGGTGCTCAGTGACCGCAACGTGAACATCGCCTTTATGCGTCTGTTCCGGGAGGGCAAAGGAGACACCGCTTACAGCATCATTGAGTCGGACGGTATCCTGCCCGACGGCATCCCGGAACAGCTCAAGACCAATCCACACATCCACGACGTCATGATCGTCCAGCCGTAAGGAGGGGACACAATGGATTTCAAAAATGCCAACGAGCTGCTGGCCCTGTGCCGACAGGAGGGCTGTCCCATCTCCGAGATCATGCGCCGCCGGGAGTGCATCCTGGGGGAGACCACCCCCGACACCGTCAAACGCCGCATGGCCAAGGCCCTGTCCATCATGCGCTCATCGGCCACCATCCCCCTGGAGAACCCCGGCCGCTCTATGGGCGGCCTCATCGGCGGGGAGGCCAAGCATCTGGCCAGCCACGCCGGAAAGAAGAAGGACATTTGCGGCCCGGTGCTCCAAAAGGCCATCACCTACGCCATGGCAGTGCTGGAGGTCAACGCCTCCATGGGTCTCATCGTGGCCGCCCCCACCGCCGGCTCCTCCGGCGTGGTGCCCGGACTGCTGCTGGCTCTCCAGGAGCACTACCACATCTCCGACGACCGGCTGCTGGATGGCCTCTTTAACGCCGGCGCCGTAGGCTATCTGGCCATGCGCAACGCCACCGTGGCCGGCGCCGTGGGCGGCTGCCAGGCCGAGGTGGGCGTCGCCGCCGCCATGGCCGCCTCCGCCGCCGTGGAGCTCATGGGCGGCACCCCCGAGGAGTGTCTGGGCGCCGCCTCCACCGTACTCATGAATATGCTGGGCCTGGTGTGCGACCCGGTGGGCGGCCTGGTGGAGTACCCCTGCCAGAACCGCAACGCCGCCGGCGTGGCCAACGCCCTGGTGGCCGCCGAGATTGCCCTGAGCGGCATCCGGCAGCTCATCCCCTTTGATGAGATGCTGGCCGTCATGTACCAGGTGGGCCGCCACATCCCCGCCGAGCTGCGGGAGACCGCCCTGGGTGGCTGCGCCGTCACCCCCAGCGCCTGCCAGCGTTGTGGCCACTGCGGCTGAGCCCCTACCTGCATCGCAAAAGAAAACTGCCCCGGACCGCCGTCGCGGTCCGGGGCAGTTTTTCTTCTCTTCAGCCCTGCGAGAGCTTCAGGCCGTGGAGGACAATGAGGTCATCCAGAACCATAAAGGTAACTCCATCCACGGCTTTGGCAGAGGCTACCAGGCCCACGGTGACGTCACCTTTGGCAGCCTGATCTGCGCCGATGGCAAAGTGGTAGAGCTCCACGCCGTCTTTGGTGACGGAGACCTGGTTGGTGTAGGGCTCCCAGGCCACCTCACAGCCCATGGCCTCGGCCACAGCCCGCACCGGTACCATCAGGCGGCCGTTCTCCACTTTGGCGGAGGAGGTGCCCTCCAGAGTCAGGGTCTCGCCGTTGATGGTGACCTCCAGGCCGTCAGCGGACACCCAGCCGGCGTAACCGGAGGGAAATACCATGACCTTGCTGGGAGACGCCTGGGCGGGCAGGCTCATGGTGGCTGCATTGTACCAGGAGAGGAGCCGAGTACCGGGTACGATGTCGGCGGGGCTCACAGTTGCCTTCTCCCAGCCGGGGGCGGCCAGATACTCAGTGTCGCCGGTGAGGTGGAGGACCACATCGTTATTCATGTAGACGTCCACGCCGTTCTCAGTCTCGGTGACGGTCTCCACCTCCGCATAGGTGGGCACACCGAAATCGGCGGGGATACCACACAGAATAACCCGGGCGGTGCTGATGGGGGGCAGGCTCTTGGTCATGTCCGGACCCACCCAGGCACAGACGGTCTCCCCCGCCCTGATGTCGGCAAAGGTTTTTGCCTCACCGGTGACGGCGTCCAGGATGACGGTATCCTCAGCCACATTGACCACGATCTTCTGATAGGGGTCGCTCTCATTGCTGTTTTCCAGGGTGAGGCTCATGTCGCCCAGCTCCACAGCGCCGCCCCACACCCGGATGGGGAAGTTCTCCCCCCGCTGGACCAGCTCATAGGCCGGCGTCTCAGCGGCCGCGTCAATGCTGACAGGCTCCACCGCCATGGCGGGCACGCTCAGGGACAGCGTCAACATCGCCGCCAGAGCGGCGGTCAAGATCTTTTTCTGCTTCATAGCGGAAGATCCTCCTTATTCAGTGGTTCTGCCTTCTTGGACGACAAATGTGGAAAATGGTTCCCGCTCTTTTCCCCCGCCCCGGCATTTATTCCTCCGTCACCGGAGTGAGAATGCCGATGTACTCCAGCATCCGGTAGAGCATGGCGGCGGCCTCCTCGCGGGTGGTGGGGACGGTCGGGTCCAGCTCCTCCAGAGGCACCGCCAGGAAGCCCAGGTCCTCCGCCGTCACCACATAGGGGCGGGCCCAGGCGTCATAGGCCTGCACCGCCTCGGTCGCCAGCTCCTCCCCGGTTACCTGCTCCAGCCGCCGTTCGACGGAGAGGTCAGCGCGCTCGCCCATCCGGGTCAGGATGGTCAAAAACTGCTGGTGGTCCACCGGGTCGTCGGCCCGGAACTCGCCGTTCTCGTCGCCCTGGATGAGGCCCAGGTTATAGGCGATATCCACAGAGGTGGCATACCAGTCCTCCCGGTCCACATCGGTGAAGGGGGCGCTGCCCTGGCTCTGCCAGCACCAGTAGCCCATGGCCTTGACGATCATGGACACCAGCTCGCCCCGGGTGAGCGGGTCCTGGGGGCTAAAGTCGCCGTTCTCGTTGCCTAGGAGGACCCCCAGGGCGGCCAGGGTATTGATCTCATCGCCGTAGGGAGAATCGCCCACATCATCGAACCAGCGGGAGACATAATCCACCCCCCAGGCCTCAGAGACCTCCGCCGGGGTGACCACCTTGCCGTCCAGCGTCATAGGTGTGTTGGGGGCGATGGCGGCCAGGAGCTCTGCAAAGGCGGGGGCATAATCCTCACTCACCGCCTCCTCCCGGTGGATGTACCAGGTCTGGCCGGCCAGCTGGAGGACCAGCACATCCCCGGAGGCCTGCTCCTCGGCGGTACCACACAGGAGGCGAGCCACCTCGTCGGCCAGGTTGGCGTCCACCACCAGGTGGGGCAGCACGCCGGAGCGGTCGGGTGTCACATAGTTGGGAGAGTAGTACCGCTCCGTGGTGATCTTGAAGGCGGAGCCGTCGGCCTGCTCAAAGACGTTTTGGGCGACGCCCTTGCCGAAGGTCCGGGTACCGATGATAAGCCCGTAGCCGTAATCCCGCATGGCGGCGGTGAAGAGCTCGGCGGCGCTGGCGGAATTGGCGTCCACCAGGACCACCAGGGGCTCCTGAATGAGGCCGGGTATCTCCACCGGGAAGGGGTTGGGACGCCAGACATCCAGGTCGCCCTGCCGGTCCACCACATAGGCCACGTCATGGTTGCCCAGGACGTAGCCCACCGCCTGGATCACCGCTGTGGCCGAGCCTCCGGGGTTGCCCCTTAGGTCCACCACCCAGTGATCGGCTGCCTCGTCCTCGTCCAGGATATAGCTCTGGAAATAGTCGCCGGTGCTGGTCCCAAAGCTGCTACAGCTCAGCCAGCCGATGTGGTCGTCCACCACCTCGCCGGTGACGGTGGGAAAGACCACCGCCTCCCGGGTCATTGTGAGCTTCAGCTCCTGGCCATCCCGTAGTACGGTGATGGTGACCTTCGTCCCCTCCTCGCCGGTGATGAGAGCGGCCAGAGCATCGGGAGAGCCGGCAGCCTGGATGGTGGTGCCGTCGGCGGCCACTATGAGGTCGCCGGTCTTAACACCGGCCTCCTGGCCGGGGGAATCGGGGGCCACGCCGCTCACCAGCAGGCCATCGGCCGTCTTTTCCACCATGACGCCGATCCCAACCACATTGGTGCCCTCCAAGCTGTTCTGGAAGGCGGTGTACTCCTCCGCTGTCATATAGTAGGTGTAGTGGTCCCCCAGGGCGGTGGTGATCTCCTCGATGGTGGGCAGGGACAGGATCTCCTCAGGGATCTCATCGATGTAATTTCCCCGGAGCAGGTCCCGGGCCTCGTCCACGGTGATGGCGCCGGCCACGGGGCTCAACGCCAGCGTCAGCGTCAGCCCCAGGGCCGCCGCGCGTACAGGCAGTTTTGTTTTCATGGGTCAAGCTCTCCTTTGCCGTATCAGGTCATTTCATTGTAGCACCCTGTCCCGGGGCTGTCCACCTACTGTTGGTTACAAAACGGAGACGAAATGACGCTCTCTCCCCTCAGCTGTCCAGCCGCTCCTCCAGGGCCTTTCGCACCGTCCGCAGCACCTTGAGACGGGCGTATTTTTTGTCGTTGCCCTCCACGATGACCCAGGGGGCGTACTCGGTAGAGGTCCTTTGTAGCATCTCGTCCACCGCCTTTTCATACTCCGGCCACTTCTCCCGGTTGCGCCAGTCCTCGTCGGTGATTTTGTAGCGCTTTTCCGGGGTATTCTCCCGGTCATGGAAGCGGCGCAGCTGCTCGTCGGGGTCGATGTGGAGCCAGAACTTCAGCACCACCGCCCCCCAGCGGGTGAGGCTGCGCTCGAACTCATTGATCTCATCGTAGGCCATGCTCCAGCGGGCCTCCGGAGTGAGATTTTCCAGCCGCTCCACCATGACCCGGCCATACCAGGTCCGGTCGAAGAGGACGATGTGGCCATCCTTGGGCAGCTGCCGCCAGAACCGCCACAGGTAGTGCCGGTCCAGCTCGTCCTTTGTGGGGGCGGCGATGGGCACCACGTCAAAGCCCCGGGGGTCCAGGGCCCAGGAGAGGCGGCGGATGGCGCCCCCCTTGCCGGCGGCGTCCCAGCCCTCGAAGCCGATGACCACCGGCACCTTCTCCCGGTAGAGCCGGCTGTGAAGCTTAGACAAGCGCTTTTTCTCCTTCTTGAGGGCGGCGTCGTAGTCGGCGTCGGAGAGCCGGGGGCTCAGGTCCACCTGGCTGAGCCGCGGCATCTCCAGCAGGGGCCAGGGGGCCCGCTCCACCGGGGCCGGTTTGGGGACGCCGTGGTCCAGGGCGTCGTCCAGAGCCGCCTTCACCGTCCGCAGCACCTCCAGGGGGCCGCTCCCCTTCTCCTCGTTCCACACCACGTGCCAGGGGGCGTGGGGGGTGCTAGTGGCCTGGAGGAGGAGGTCCAGCTTCTCTTTACGGCGCACGTAGTCCCGGTTCTGCCGCCAGTCCCGGTCGGTGACCCGCCAGGCGGTGTCATCGTCCCCCGCCAGCTTCTCCAGCCGCCGGCGCTGCTCGGCCTGGCCGATGTGGAGGAAGAATTTCAGGATCAGATAACCGTCGTCGCACAGCTGCCGCTCGAAGATGTTGATCTCCTCCACCAGCTGAGCCGTCTCCTTCGGCTCCTCCTCCATCCGCTCCAGGGCGCGGCCGAACCAGCTCCGCTCCAGCACCGCAATCTGTCCCTTGGCGGGCAGCCCCTTCCAGAAGGGCCACAGCAGGGGGCGGCGCTTCTCCTCGTCGGTGGCGGGACCGAAGGTGAGCACCTGGTAGTTCCGGGGGTCCAGCCGGGCAATGGTCCGGGCGATGACCGCCCCCTTCCCGGCGGCACTCCAGCCCTCAAAGACCAGCATCACCGGAATCCCCGCCTCCTTCAGCGGCTGCTGAAGGGCCTCCAGGGCCCGCTCCAGCTCCTTGCGCTCCGCCTTCCACGCCTTTTGCTCGTCCTTGGTATGTGTCCGGCGTTCCTCGTTTTCCAGCATGGCTCTCCCATCCTTTCGCCCATCCGGGCCCCTTGACTGTACGGCACTTTTTTGATATAATTCTAATATAATTTATCTTAAGTTAGGAGTTTTATCATGTCTTCCCCCAGGGAAAAAGCAAAGTCCCTCCTGTACACCTACGGCATCATCCTCCTGGGCTCCGCTATTTTGTCCTTCGGGCTCTACAACATCCATGAGCGGACCCAGGTCACCGAGGGGGGCGTACTGGGCATGACCCTCTTCCTCCAGCACTGGCTGGGGCTTTCCCCCGCCATCACCAGCCCCGTTATGGACATCGCCTGCTACCTGCTGGCCTGGCGCTTCCTGGGCAACTCCTTCGCCCGGTACGCCGTCACCGCCAGCCTGGCCTTCGCCCTGTTCCACGGCCTTTGGGAGCAGTTCCCGCCCATTCTCCCCGATCTGAGCGCCTGGCCGGTGGCCGCCGCCATCCTGGGTGCGGCCTTTGTGGGCATCGGCGTGGGACTGGTGGTCCGCATCGGCGGCGCCTGCGGCGGCGACGACGCCCTGGCCCTCACCATCTCCCACCTCTCCAAATGGCCCATCGCCCGGTGCTATCTCATCACCGACCTCACCGTGCTAGCCCTCTCTTTGAGCTATATCCCCTTCACCCGCATCCTATACTCCCTCATCACCGTCACCATCTCCTCCTTCCTCATCGGATGGGTTCAGAATTTCGGACGCCCGCCGGAGAAAGGGCAGGAGCCGGAGACCCAGGTGGTACGGTGATTTGTATCCTTCTTACGCCAACGGGCGCACCATATGAATGGTGCGCCCGTTTCTTTCTTCAAAGCGCTTCGGCTCAGCGGTCCCACTTCTGGATGAGGGCCATGAGCTCCTTTTCGAACTGGGCCAGGTCCTTGTTGGTGCCGCCCTTGTTGTGGCGGATGGCCTCCATGAGGTCCTGCCCCGCCGCCTCCAGCTTCCGGTAGGCGGGGGAGCCGGACGCCGACACCGGCTTGGGAGGCAGAGGCACACCGGCGGAGAGCATCCGGTCGGCAGCCAGATCGTAGACCTCCTCATACTCGGCGGCGTGGGCGGCCAGCCCGGCGTCCCGCAGCTTCTGGGCAAAGATCTCGGTGACCGACGCCTCGCCGTGGACCACGAAGATGTGCCGGGGCTTGGGGGCGTAGTGCTTGGCCCAGGCCAGGAGGTGGTCCCGGTCGGCGTGGGAGGAGAGACCCTTGAAGTTGACGATGCGGGCATTGACGGCGATCTCCTCCCCGAAGAGCTTCACCGACTTGGCCCCCTCCAGGAGGGCCCGGGCCAGGCTGCCCTCGGCCTGGTAGCCCACAAAGACCACCACGCACTCCTTCCGCCACAGATTGTGCTTGAGGTGGTGGCGGATGCGTCCGGCGTCACACATGCCGGAGGCCGAGATGATGACCTTGGAGCTGGTGTCCAGGTTGAGGGCCTTGGACTCCTCGCTGGTCTCGGTGAGGGTGAGGCCGGGGAACTGGAAGAGGGCGCCCCCCTTCAGGGCCTCGATGGCGTCCTCGTCCAGGTAGCCGTGGAGGTTGCCGGAGTAGATGCGGGTGGCCTCGTTGGCCAGGGGGGAGTCCACGCACACCCGGAAGTCGGGGTGGGACTTCACCATGCCCTCCTCCTTCATCTCCCGCATGAAGTACAAAAGCTCCTGGGTGCGGCCCACGGCGAAGGAGGGGATGATGACGTTGCCGCCCTTCTCAAAGGTCTCGTCGATGATCTGGGCCAGGGCCTCGGTATAGCTCTCCGGCGGCTCGTGGAGCCGGTCGCCGTAGGTGCTCTCCATGACCACATAGTCGGCCTCGTCGATGGGCTGTGGGTCCCGGATGATGGGCTGGTCCACGTTGCCCAGGTCGCCGGAGAAGACGATCTTCCGGGTGACCCCCTCCTCGGTGAGCCACAGCTCGGCACAGGCCGAGCCCAGCAGGTGGCCGGCGTCGGTGAACCGGAGCCGCACCCCCTCAAAGAGGTCCACCATCTCGCCGTACTCATAGGTCTCCACCAATCCCATGGCGTTTTCCGCATCGGCAATGGTATAGAGGGGCTCTACCGGTGCCCGGCCGGCCCGCCGGCCCTTCTGGTTCTGCCACTGGGCATCCGACTCCTGGATGTGGGCCGAGTCCCGCAGCATGATGGACATGAGCTGTCCGGTGAGGCAGGTGGTGACGATCCTGCCGTGGAAGCCCTGCTTCACCAGCAGCGGGATGCGGCCGGTGTGGTCGATATGGGCGTGGGTGACGATGACGCAGTCGATATAGCCGGGGGCGAAGTCCAACACCCGGTTGTCCCGCTCGTCCCGCCCCTGCTGGAGTCCGCAGTCGATGAGGATGCGCTTTCCATTGACCTCCAGGCAGTGGCAGCTCCCGGTGACGGCCTTGGCCGCGCCGAAAAATGTGAGCTTCATGGGGCACCTCCTTTGTTTCTTTGGTCACCTTCATTCTACCTCCTGGCCGCCCCCCTGTAAAGGCATCCCAAAAAGTTTACATTCTGGACAGGACGCACAAGGACCCGCCGACTGTGTCGGCGGGTCCTTGTGCCATTTATTCAGAGAGACTCAGATAGAACCGAGCGCCGGGGTCGCCGGCAAAGACCACCCAGCCGCCCTCCGGCAGCACGGCGGAGGTGTCCCCGTAGGCCACAGAGCTGGCCGTCACAGCGCCGTTGGCATCGTAGACAGTGAAGCCACCCGCCTCCGGCAGGGTGACGGCGAGAGTCTTCCCCGCCAGGTCCCCCACATTGAACCACCGGGCATAGCCGTCGTTCAGGATTGTGCAATACGCCCCCGTGCCGGCGTAGAGGTTTTCCAGGGCGGAGGCCGGGGCGCAGAGGTAGTCCCCCGCCTTCAGGTACTCTTTGCCATCCACGGTGACGGCGGCATAGTCGGCGCCGTTGCGGCTGCCGGTGCCAGGCATCTGGATGTACTGCTGGGCCAGGGTCTCGTCCACGATGCGCTCAAAGCCGGCCGCATAGCCGGGAGTCTCCGGCATGGACGCCACGGCGGCAAAGGGCCCGGAGAGGTAGACCTGAGAGGTATACTTCTCATTGACGATGAGGTAGAGCTCCGAGCCCCGGGCGGCCCAGGCATCCAGGGCGGCCTGATCGGCCTCGTTGTTGGGCTCCAGCTTCTCCAGGGCGTAGTTGGCGGTGCCGGAGACGGTGAGGCCGGGCACGGCGGCATAGCCCTCCTGATATAGGTAAGTCCGGCCGTTGTCCCCGGTGACGAACTTCAGGATGAAGCTGCCTGTCTCATCCAGGAAGGTGCCGTTGTCCCGGTAGGTGAAGGTCTGCACCGCCCCGCCCAGGGCGGCGGCGTTGGTGAGGGTCATGGTCTGGTCGTCGGGGAAGGCCACGGTGGCCACCATGCCCAGGGAGACATAGGTGCCGGCGTTGGCCTTCAGCGCCGAGGGGATGGCCGCGGGCTGGCCGTCGGGGAGGGCGGGCAGACTCTCGTCCACCGTCACCCCCTCCTCGGCCAGGGCATCGATCAGGATGCGCTCCCCCGCCAGCTGGTCATAGGTGCTCACGCCGCCGGAGGAGAGGACGGCCACCGCCTTCTCCTCCTCCGGGAGGACGATGAGGGAGGCGTGGTAGCGCAGGGTGTCGCCCCCCTTCACCAGGGCGGTGACCCCGCTCTGGTTGAAGGGGTACTGGTGGACGTTGTCCCAGCCCAGGCCGTAGGCCAGGGTGTCGTTCTCGCTGTTCTCCGGCCACAGGCCCTTCACCGACCAGTCGGTGTTCATGAGGTCCAGCCACTCCTGGCTCAGCAGGTCGGTGCCGCACAGGAGGCCGCCGAAGGCGGCCAGATCGGCGGCGGTGGCGTAGAGGCCGCCGGTGCCCACGATGCCGATGGTGTCCTGGGGCAGGGCCCGGGTGTCCTCGGCGGAGGCGTAGGTCTTGGCCAGACGGCCGGTGTCAAAGTCGTCCCCGGGGGCGTAGGTGTCGGTGAGGCCCACCGGGTCCAGGATGGCGGCGTGGAGGTAGTCCATATAGTCCATGCCGCTCACCGCCTCCACCACCAGTTGGGCCAGGGTGTAGCCGTCGTTGGAGTAGACACAGTATGCTCCGGGGTCGGCCTTGAGCCGCTGGGTGGACAGCCGCTCCAGCAGGTCATCGGCGGCGCTCTCGTCGGTGTCATTGAAGAGAAAGGCGTCCCGGGTGGTGTCCCCCATGAGGCCGGAGGAGTGGTCCAGCAGCATGCGGACGGTGATGTCCTTGTACCGCTCATCGGCCATGGTAAAGCCGGGCAGGTACTTGGTCACCGGGTCCTCCAGCTTGAGCTTGCCGTTTTGGGCCAGGGTAAGGACGGCGGCGGCGGTGTAGGTCTTGGACACCGAGCCCACGCCGTAGAGGATGTCCTCGGCGAGGGCCCGGTTCTCCGTCTTGGAGTAGACCCCCCAGCCCCCCTGGGCGGTGATGGCGCCGTCCTCCCACAGGGCGTAGCGCACCGAGGTAGCCCCGCCGTACTGGGCCGCCAGCTCGATGGCGTGGAAAGCCTTCTCCTCAAAGGTCTCCCCCGCCGTTCCGGTCTCCTGGGCGGCCAGGGCGGGCAGGGTCAGGACGGGCACCAGAATGAGTCCCGCCAGGGTCCCGCAGAGCATCCGTTTCCATTCCATGTTCCTTCCTCCTTCTGTCCGTCTATGACTCCGGCTTGCATGCGCCGTTGGTCAGCTCCTCGTAATAGGCCCGGCACTCCGCCGCCGTCCGGGGCGGATGGGCGTTCATGGCGTCAGCCTGCTCCAGGAGCCAGGTCCGCATGGCGGCGATGCCCTCCTCGCTCACCGGGAAGGTGGCCTCCCCCTCCTGCCGGGCGTACTTGCGGCAGAAAGGTCCCTGCCAGATGACCACATGCATGGCGCCCTCCTGGGGCTTCTCGATCTCATAGCACAGCAGGCCCCGGCTCCCCGACCAGCCATTGTCATTTTCGTAGTGGGAGAGCACCGGGAGATAAAATTCCTGTTCCATCTGATCCTCCTTATTGGCCGGGTAGGGTGAAAAAGTCGGGCAGCCGGTCCTCCTCGCTGTCAAAGAGCAGGTTGTACTGGAGGGACTCATACTGGAGAAGCCCCTCCTGGGCCTCCTCCGAGAGGTCCTCCCGGCTCTTCTGCCAGGTGCCGTCAGTATCCATGTAGCCCACGGCGTTGAGGGCGGGCACCGTCTCCCGGAGCCGGAGCAGGAACTGCTGGTACTCCGTCAGGGGCAGGCCGGCCGTCTCCATGAGCAGAGAAGACAGGTAGTTGAGGGAGGTCACCACTCCATCCTCCTCCGGAATGTCGTAGTTGGCCCACAGGAGGAAGGGCACCTCCTGGCGCTGCTGGGCGGTGGCGATGTCCACCTTTTCAAAGTCGCCTCCCAGCACCTCGGTGTAGAAGTTGGTGACCACCTGGGGCTGGTGATCCCCGAACATGAGGATCATGGTGGGCTCCTCCACCTGGGAGAAGTAGTTGATGAGGTACTCCAGGGCGCTGTCCGACTGCCGCAGCAGGGAGAGGTACTGGTCCACGGTGGAGTAGCGGCCCTCCATGTCCCCGGTGAGCCACACCGTCTTGTCCAGACCCGTCCAGGCCACGTTGTAGGCGCTGTGGTTCTGCATGGTGACATTGAAGATGAAGAGGGGCTCGCCATCCTCTTTTTCCTCGTAGCGCCGCACCAGATTCTCATAGTTGGCCTGGTCTGTGATGTAATTGCGCATGTAGCTGACATCGGTAAAATCGTTTTGGAAATAGATCTCGTCAAAGCCGAAGCTTTTGTAGACCGCCCGGCGGTTCCACCCCGAGGAGAGGTAGGGGTGCATGAACACCGTCCGGTATCCCAGGCTCCCCAGCTGGGCGCCCAGATTGGGCTCGTCGGCCCCTACGTACATGTGGAAGGGCACCGTGCCCTCGGGGAGGAAGGCCATGGTGTTGCCCGTCAGGAACTCATACTCCGAGTTGGCGGTGGTGCCGCCGAACACGGAGGAGTAGGCCGTGCCCCGGATGGTATTTTCGGTGAGGCTGTGGAAGAAGGGCAGGGGGTCCTCATTGGTCTCCAGATCAAAGACCTCCGCCAAATCAGAGAAGGACTCGTTCATGATGACGATGAGGTTCACCGGCGTCTCCGCCCCGGCGGCGGCGTCGTCGGCCTGCCAGTCCGCCTCCGTCTCCAGCCGGATGGAGGAGAGGGTCTCCTGAGAATAGTCCTGCGGCTCCTCCACCGTGCTGTACCGCAGGCACACCGAGAAGTTGAGGACGAAGCCGTTGCCCCGGGTGGTCCACAGGGAGGGCTCGATCTCCATCTGCCGGAGAAAATCGGTCTGGAAAAAGACCGTCAGGTAGGCGGCGGAGAGGAAGGCCACCGGGATGACCGCCCGCCAGTGGGGATGCTGCCGCCCTGGGCGCTTGGGCACCTTCCACAGCAGCAGCAGGAAGAGGGCGAGCATCAGCAGGCACCGGAGCTGGACCACATCGGGGGTATAATCGTAGTTCCCCGCCACGTTGGCGGCGGTCTGAAGGGTGAGGAGATCGCCGGGAAAGATGGTGCGGCCCCGGAAGTGGATGACGTATCGGTTGGCCAGGCCCACAAAGGTAAAGAGCCCAGTGGTGAGCCCCGCCGTCAGTCGCACCCGGCCGGTGACCAGGTAGAGCACTCCGGCGGCCATGTAGTACCACACCAGGTTCAGGGCGATCTGGAGGGGGGTGAGCTCCTCCCAGACCAGGTAGTTGTAGTTCATCTGCTCCACCAGCACAAAGGCCAGCAGAGGGCCGATGACGAAGGCGGCCCAGCGGCACCGGGCGGCGGCCCGGTCCGTCACATGCAGTCCCAGAGGAAGGGCGGCGCCGAAGGCCAGGGCCCAGCAGGCACACTGCCACAGGGGCAGTCCGTAGAGGGCCAGGCCGGCAAAAAACGCGGCGGCCAGGACTGCGGCGGGGAGGAGCCGGTCCCGGCGGTAAAAGACGGGGTGGCGGAGCTTGGCGGGGGATGGGGTCATAACGCTCATGTCAGTTTCTTTCCTTTTCGCGAGAGAATTTGAAAACAAGCTCCATTTTACAACGGCCTCCCCCCAAAAGCAAGGCCGCGGGCATTACGCTTCTCTTACATAAGAAAAGGCGGTCCTCTCCTGAGGACCGCCTGAGCCTGTTGAAAAAGTGGCACCACACAAAATAAGCCACGGGGGAAAAGTGTGAAAGGGGGGCGGTGAGCCCCCACTTTCGCGTGCAATCAGGAACTTTTTCGATGTAATTGAAAAAGTCAGCAGCTTGTCGAAAAAGCCAAAGGGGCTTTTTCGACAAGCTGAGGCGGTCCTCTTCTGAGGACCGCCTCTGTACGGCTGGAGATGAACTTATTCGCCCACAACCTGGGCCTTGATGAGGTTGGTGCTGCCACTGCGGCCGATGGGCACGCCGGCAGTGATGACCACGGTATCGCCGCATCTCACGGCGCCCTCCTTCCGGGCCACATCCACGGTCATGGAGAAGAGGCGGTCGGTGGAGTCCACCTCACCGGTGAGGTAGGGGTGAACGCCCCAGGAGATGGCCAGCTGCCGGCGGGTCTGCTCGCTCTGGCACACGGCGACGATGGTGCAGCCGGGCCGGAACCGGGAGATGACCTTAGCGGTGTGGCCGGACTTGGTGGCGGCCAGGATGGCGGTTGCGCCCAGGTCCATAGCGGTGAGGCAGCAGGAGTGGGTGATGGCGTCGTTGATGCTGGAGACCCCGGGGGTGAGGGAGTTCTCACGGAAACGGCCCCAGTAGTCGATGGCACCCTCGGCGGCCACAGCGGTATCCACCATGGTCTTCAGGGCCTCCACAGGGTACTTGCCGGAGGCAGTCTCACCGGAGAGCATCACGCAGGAGGTGCCGTCGAAGACGGCGTTGGCCACGTCGGAGACCTCGGCGCGGGTGGGCCGGGGGTTGCGGATCATGGAGTCCAGCATCTGGGTGGCGGTGATGACCGGCTTGCCCTGACGGATGGTGGCCTTGATCATCTTCTTCTGGAGGATGGGCACCTCGTGGGCGGGGATCTCCACACCCAGGTCGCCACGGGCCACCATGATGCCGTCGGAGGCCGTGATGATCTCGTCTAGGTTATTCACACCCTCCCGGTTCTCGATCTTGGAGATGATGAGGATGTGCTCCCCGCCGTACTCCTTCAGGCAGGCCCGGATGTCCGCCACGTCAGCGGCCTTCCGGACAAAGGAGGCGGCGACGAAGTCAAAGTCGTTCTCCACGGCGAACTTCAGATCTTCTTTATCCTTCTCGGTGAGAGAGGGCAGCTGGATGTGGACATCGGGGATATTGATGGACTTGTTGTTGGAGAGCGTACCGCCGTTCTCCACCTCGCAGAGAATTCTGTGGCCCTCCACCTTCTCCACCTTCAGCTCCACCAGACCGTCATCCACCAGGATGCGGCAGCCAGGCTCCACCTCTTTGTGGAGGTTCTTGTAGGTCACGGAGACCTGGGTCTCGTCACCAGCCACCTCATCGGTGTCCAGAACGAAGTGATTGCCCTTTTCCAGCGTCACAGGACCATTGGCAAAAGTCTTGATGCGGATCTCGGGGCCCTTGGTGTCCAGCATAGTGGCCACCGGATAGCCCAGGGTGTCCCGCACATGCTTGAGCATGTTCAGCCGGGCCAGCTGCTCCTCGTGACTGCCGTGGGAGAAGTTAAACCGGGCGCAGTTCATTCCGCCCAGAATGAGCGCCTTCATCATCTCCTCATTGTCCACAGCGGGGCCGAGGGTGCAAATCACTTTCGTCTTTCTCATAGGAATACCTCCTGATAGGTATCGAAGTTTGTTACGTATGAAAGTCTACTCACTTATCATACTACATCCCTCTGCATTTTGGAAGTAAAATTTTTTAGAAATCTAGCAAAAACCCGCTCTCTACTTTCGTGAAATTTGCCCTGAGCACCGTCCTGATGAGGGCTACTCATTCTGGTAATAAACTATATATCCTGATCCTGGAATTTTATCTTTTGTCACCCCGCTAGTTTGTTCGCCACGCAATAGCCAAAAATTTTTCCAGGGTTCTTATGTTATGACAGTATTTGGCTTATGTTTTTTCCATCGGAGACGATATTAGTTATAGAACAATGACCGTAAGGATTGGGAAAGGAGGCATGACATGACTGACTTCCCTCAAGCATGGAATCCCCATCACCTGATGCCGGGCAGTCAGACGGAGGAAGCGCACACAGACGCCACGGCTCGCCGTACTGCTCATGAGATCAGCTTTCCACCGGTGCATCCCATATGCGCCCTGCGGGATCTGTGGCTCTCTACGCCCAGCTCCGGTGTTCCACTGCGCCTGGACTTACTGTGCGGCCAGGGCGACAATCCTCTCCTTCCGGAGGATATCCTCTCCCGGGAGGACGCCCCCTTTGTCATCTCTCTGACCCGGTTCACCACCAAGCGGATCCAACAGATCTTTAAGAGCGGTGACTCCAACGCCGTCGCCGACCTGAATGAAGGGATCTTCCTCTATCTCACCAGCGATGGCATGGCCGCCTGGCTGCTGTTTCTTCCCCCTGTGGGAGAAGGCTCACCACTTACCGAGGAACAGCTGGAACAGGCTCTGGCCCGCCGCGGGGTCATCTACGGCGTGGACAAGCACCTTCTGGCGCAGCTCCCCACCATGCCCCAGCGATATTTCCGTCTTTTCCACATCGCCGACGGCGCACCGCCCGTGCCCGGTGAAGATGGCAGTATTGTGGACCATTATCCCCGCACTCCGCAGGCCGATCTTTCGGTGGATGAACTGGCACAGGCCGATTACGAAACCCTGCGCCTGGTCCAAGACATTCACCAGGGCGACGTGATCTGCGAGATTCTCCCACCCACCCGAGGCGTCCCCGGCAACACCGTGACCGGCCGGCTGATCCCCGCCAAACCTGGGAATCCCGTCCAGGCGCCCCAGGGCCGGAACACCACATTCTCCGAGGATGGGCGCTTTCTGCTGGCCGCCCTGGACGGCCATGTGGAATTTACCGGTCAGAGCTTTCAGGTCAAGCCCGTTCTGGAAATCACCGGAGATGTCTCCGGCGACACCGGTATCGTCAACTTCCTGGGCGACATCCACATACATGGGGATGTTTTCCGGGGCGCCACCATCCGGGCCATGGGCAGCATCCAGATTGACGGCGTGATGGAGGACTGCTCCATCGAGGCGGGGCAGGATCTGGTGGTCTCCAGCGGCGTTCAGGGCCAGGATCACGGAGTCATCCAGGCCCATCGGAGCGTCTACGCCAAGTATCTGGAACACTGTCGGGTCTATGCCCAAGGGAGCGTACAGTCTGACTGCGTCATCGACTGTGAGGTATACAGCAACGGTACTGTCCGGGTACGCACCGGCCGGGGCGTCATCATCGGGGGTACCATCCGCGCCGCCCAGGAGGTGGACGCCGCCACGGTGGGCTCCAAGGCCGAGCACGCCACCACCATCATTCTGGGTGGAATGCCCTGTGAAGATCTAGAGCGCAGGCAGATCCAGGCCGAGGTAGAGGCCGCCGAGGCGGCCCTCCAGGCCCTGGAGGACACACCAGAGAGTCTGGACCGGAACCAGGCGCTCTCCAAGCAGCGGATGGGGCTCTACGTGGCCCAGATGAAGCTGAAACGGCTGGAGAAAAGCGCCATGCAGCACCTCCCACCCACCCCCGATCAGGACCACCGGCGTCTGAACTGCGGCGAAATTTATCCCGGCACCGTGGTGACCATAGACCACGCCTCCTATCGTGTCAGCCGGGTCATGCAGAAGTGCGCCATCGGCCTGAAAAACGGTCTGGTTGGTCCCATGCGATTTTCCGAAAAGGAGGCTTCCTCTCTTGATCCCCCTCACGCAAAATGATATCCTGGACATCCTGGACTGCGTTATGCAGGACATCACCAACCGCATGGCAAGGATCTATCCGTGCAAACAGAACGGTGCTCCGTTGGGCGATGTCTGTACGGTCTGTACCACCTTTGAGGGCGGCTACAACGCCAATCTCATCCTCTATATGGATACTGCACTCCTCACCAAGCTGACACAGACCACCATGCAGGAGGAGACAGTCTCCCTACAAGACATAGAAGATTTTATGAAGGAGTATTTTAATGTGATCTGCGGGCATATCGTGGCAAGGCTCTTTCAGGCCGCCCACATCTCCTCCCGCTTTCGTATTCCCCGTTTCTACTCTGGGCTGCACCTGCCGGACGGTGCGGGCTCTCTCTGCTGCGTGCTCAGCTATGTGAGCGGCAGCAACGAGCGCGCTCAACTGATCCACCAGCTTCCCGCCCATGAAAACAAATAAAGGAGCTATCAGATTTATGGCGAAGAAAATTATGATCGTGGACGATTCCCGTATCGCCCAGCTGCAGCTTGAAAAGATCCTGTCCGATACCGACTACGAGGTCGTGGCCTGCTGCCAGAACGGTGAGGAGGCTCTGGAGACCTACGAGACCATCCACCCCGATCTGGTCACCATGGACATCCTTATGCCCGGCATGGACGGCCTGGAGACCGCCCGGCTGCTGCTCCAGCGCCACCCCGATGCCCGGATTGTCATGATCTCCTCCCTGGCCTATGATGACACCATTGATGAGGCCAAGCGCATCGGCACCCTGGGCTTTGTATACAAGCCCTTCGACGGGGATCAGGTCCTGCTCTCCATCAACAACGCCTTTTCCGCCTGAACAAGATCCGCGGACAAACGGACGCCCTGGGGACGGCTCATGTTGAGCTGTCCCCAGGGCGTCCGTTCTTCCAGTCTGTTTTTCCGGTCCGCTCCGGGCCGTCAGCCGGCCTCCACGCCGTTGGCCTCCGTTTCACCCGGAATGGCCCGGAGGCGCCTCCGGCGAGGAGCATGCAGAGGATGGAGAGCAGCCGCACCGCCAGCAGGAGGTTTCGTCTCAAGGTCGTCCGTCCTTTCCGGAAAAGAGGGCTTACTTCGCCGTCGCCCTGCCCCGGTGACCGTCCCCACAAAACAGCAAGGCCCGTGGCCATCCACGGGCCTTGTGTTATCTTCTTGGAGGGTTTCTCCACCGCGTCATTCTGAGATCGTAGGCCAAAGAATCCGTCTCCTCCGTCCTAAAACCCCCCTTCATCTGTTGTTTGTTACGCAGATGACGTCTTCTCCAGGGGGAATGCTCTGGCGGATGTGGGCCCCGGCGTCCCAGACGCATCCAACAAAAACAACGGTGAGGAGATTGCCACTGCAACTCTCACCGCCACCTTTGGATACGATGGCTCCGATGCCTGGGTGGTCAGTTCCTCCGGCTCCCACACCGTAGAGCCCGGCTGGTCCTACAGCGGGGAGCGGATCTCCCACTCCGGCGGTACCGCCACGCTGACCGCTACCATCAAAAGCACCAAGGGATTGGGGCAGTTCCCTGTTAACATCAGTCTCACCTGTTCCAAGGACGGTGACATTTCCTGACCCCTGTTTCTCTCTACAGCACCGGCAGCCGCGCTCCTTCCCGTGCGGCGCCGTGCTCCATAAACCGAAAGCGGCCCATGGTCTCAAAAGACCATGAGCCGCTTGGCTTGTTAAACGTAATGTCCATGTAAGACGATGCCTGCTCTTGCTATAAAAGGCCTTGTACTTGTCGGAACTGCCCGACATACCAGAACTGCCCGGGGCGTGCGCCCTCAATCCTCCTGTTTCTCCGGCAGCTTGGACACCAGCGCCCAGTCCACCCGGCGGTCGGCAATGGACTCCACCTGGATATGGAGGCCGTGGGTGTCCACCTCCACCTGGCAGGGGCCGTCCTCCGGGATTACCGGCAGCTGGTCAAAGACCAGGCCGCCCAGGGTCTCCGACTCCTCGTCCTCCGGAAACTCCATGTCCAGGGCGGCGGCCACGTCGTCCAGCTCCGCCGAGCCGGAGATCCGCCACAGGTTGGGTCCCTGCTGGATGATCTCCTGGTCCTCCTGCCGGTCGAACTCGTCGTAGATGTTGCCCACGATCTCCTCCAGCAGGTCCTCCATGGTCAGAAGCCCCGACGTGCCGCCGTACTCGTCCACCACGATGGCCATGTGGAATTTCTTGCTCTGCATGTCCCGGAAGAGCACATCGGCCCGCACCGACTCCGGCACGAAGTAGGCCGGCCGCAGCAGCTCCCGGATGGGCTTGGGGTCCGGATGGCGGCTATTGAGAAAGTAGTCCCGACTGCTCAGGATGCCCAGCACATCGTCGGCGTCCTCCCCGCACACCGGGAACCGGGACAGGCCCGACTCCTCGATGGTCTTGACGATCTCCTCGTCGGTATCCTCTGCCCACAGCAGCACCATATCGGTGCGGTGGACCATCACGTCCTCGGCCACGGTGTCGTTGAACTCGAAGACGTTCTCGATCATCTCCTTCTCATCGGCCTCCATGTCCCCCTTCTCCTCGCTCAGGTCCATGAGGGCGCGCAGGTCCTCCTCAGAGACCGATTCCCGCCCAGCATCCGGGTTGATCCGGGTCAGGCGCAGAAAGGCGTTCCACGCGGCGTTGATCCCGCCCCCCAGGGGCGCCCACGCCTGGGACAGCAGCGCCCCCAGCAGAAACAGGACGACGCCTGCAAGTATGTACGGCCATAATGGGTCCGGCAGCAAAACAAATTCCCCCTCGTGATTCCGGCCGAGGACAGACGCCCCGGCCGTCTTTTTGGTTTTATAATGACAACATTATAACACAGCTGAGAAAACTTTTCACTACAAAGTTCAACTGAGCATCCAAATGTGGTATACTGTTCTCACTTTTCCGTGTCTCTTCCTTGTATGACAGTTCCGTTTCAGGAGATGATGAGAGATGAAGCCTCTTTCCACCCCCCTGCGTGTCCTGCCCGACGAGTTGGGCGACTTCCTCCGCCGTGCCCTGTTCGCCGTCCTCATCGGCCTGCTGGTGGGCGCCGTGGGTGTGGCCTTCCACTACGGCATCGACTTGGCCACCGAGCTGCGCCAGGAACACCACTGGTTGCTGTTCTTCCTCCCCCTGGGCGGGCTGGCCATCGTACTGCTCTACCAGGTCTGCGGCATGGAGAAGGATCAGGGTACCAACCTGGTGCTGGTAGCCGTCCGGGAACACGAGCCCATGCGCCTGCGCACCGCCCCACTCATCTTCCTCTCCACCGTCCTCACCCACCTGGTGGGCGGCTCCGCCGGCCGGGAGGGCGCCGCTCTCCAGCTGGGCGCCTCCATCTCCAGCAAAATCGGACACAAGCTGGGCCTGGAGCCCGAGGAGGGTCGCATCGTCACCGTCTGCGGCATGGCCGCCGCCTTCTCCGCCCTCTTCGGCACCCCTCTCACTGCCGCTGTCTTTGCCCTGGAGGTGGTCCATGTGGGCGTCATCCAATACGCCGCCCTGGTCCCCGCCTTCCTGGCCTCCCTCACCGGCTTCCTGTTGGCCGGATGGCTTGGAGTCCCCCCCACCGCCTACACCGTCTCCGGCCTGGCCGCCCTCTCCCCCCTCTCCCTCCTCCAAGTGGTGGTGCTGGGGGCCCTGTGCGCCGTGCTGGCCGTCTTTTTCTGCGCCGTCACCCACGGCGCCGGCCACCTCTACGCCAAGGTCCTCCCCGACCCCCGGTTCCGGGCCCTGGTGGGCGGCGCCCTGGTCCTCCTCCTCTCCCTGCTGGACGGCGGTCTGGCCCACCAGTACTACAACGGTGCCGGCGGTAACCTGGTGGAAGCCGCTGTCACCGGCGGCGGCGTGGACGTGGAGCCTTGGGCATTTCTGGCCAAGCTCCTCTTTACCGCCGTCACCCTGGGCGTCGGCTTCCGGGGCGGCGAGATCGTCCCCACCTTTGCCTGCGGCGCCACCTTCGGCTGCGTGATTGCCCCCTTCCTGGGCCTGTCCCCCTCCTTCGGCGGCGCCGTGGGTACGGTGGCCACCTTCTGCGGCGTCACCAACTGCCCCATCTCCTCCATTCTCCTGGCCTACGAGCTCTTCGGCGGCGGCGGGCTCCCCCTCTACGCCCTGGCCATCGCCGTGGCCTACCGACTGTCCGGCTACTCCGGCCTCTACAGCGAACAAGTCATCCTCTACTCCAAGCGGGACCCAAGGGAGATTGACCTCAAGGCGAAGTAAACGTCCTTTTTCATTCCCAAGCAAGGAGCTTTCCTATGAACATTTTCGACATCATGGGTCCCATTATGGTCGGGACCATGCCCCAGCCCATGTCCCATGGGCCGGGGACCCCTCATTGCCTTCACTTCCTCGGACGGAGTGAATCCGCCCTGCGGCAAGGTCCCGGGACAAGCCCGGGACACTTGAGCGCGCCGGACGGCGCGGCTCGCTTCCGCTCGCGGACGACGGCCCCGCCCACCTCTTTTCTTACTCTCAACAAGGAGTTTCCTATGAACATTTTCGACATCATGGGCCCCATCATGGTGGGGCCCTTGCCCCAGCCCATGGTCCATGGGCCGGGGACCCCTCATTGACTTCACTTCCTCGGGCGGAGTGAATCCGCCCTGCGGCAAGGTCCCGGGACAAGCCCGGGACGCTTGGGCGCGCCGGACGGCGCGGCTCGCTCCCGCTCGCGGACGACGGCCCCACCCACCTCTTTTCTCACTCTCAACAAGGAGTTTCCTATGAACATTTTCGACATTATGGGCCCCATTATGGTGGGGCCGTCGTCCTCCCACACCGCCGGGGCGGTGCGGATCGGGCTCATTACCCGGCACCTGCTGGGCAGTCAGCCCGTCTCCGCCCAGCTCCTCCTCCACGGCTCCTTTGCCGCCACCGGCAAGGGCCACGGCACCGATCGGGCTTTGGTGGCCGGGCTGCTGGACATGGCCCCCGATGACCCCCGCATCCCTCAGGCCTTCGTCCTGGCCAAAGAGGCCGGCATGGAGCTGAGCATCTCTACCGCCGTCCTCCGGGGTGCCCACCCCAACACCGTCCTCCTCCGGGTCCGGGACGCCCAGGGCCGGGAGATGGAGGTCAACGCCTCCTCCCTGGGGGGCGGCCGGGTGCGGGTCAACGCCATCGACGGCATGGAGGCCACCTTCACCGGCGACTACCCCACCCTCATCATCCGCAACCAGGACCGGCCCGGCGCCGTGGCCGAAGTCTCCGCCATCCTCTCCCGGCGGCAGGTGAACATCGCCACCATGCAGCTCTACCGGGACAAGCGGGGCGGGCTGGCCGTCATGGTGCTGGAGAGCGACCAGCCCATCTGGGACGAGGCTGTGGAGGAGCTGCGCTCCTCCCCGGGCATCGTCCGGGTGACCTACCTGGACATGGAAGGGGGACATTGAAATGGCATTCGGTTCTGTGGAGAGCCTCCTCCGGGCATCGGAGTCCGTCCCGGTGTGGGAGGCCGTCCTCCTGGATGACCTCAGCGACCGGGGGGTGGCGCGGGAGGCCTCCTGGGAGAAGATGACGGGGCTCTGGCGGGCCATGGAGGAGTCCGTGACCAACTACGACCCGGAGCGCCGTTCCGCCTGCGGCCTCACCGGCGGCGACGGTGCTAAAGTCGAACAGGCTCAGATCGGCTTGTGCGGCCCGGTGCTCACCGCCGTCATGGCCACCGCGTTGAAGGTGGGCGAATGCAACGCCTGCATGGGCCGCATCGTGGCCGCCCCCACCGCCGGGGCCAGCGGCGTCCTCCCCGCCGTGCTGCTGCCCATGAAGGAGAAGTACGGCTTTTCCGACGAGCAGATGGTCCAGGCCCTCTATGTGGCCGCCGGCTTCGGCCAGGTCATCGCCACCCGGGCCTCCATCGCCGGGGCCGAAGGCGGCTGCCAGGCCGAGGTGGGCTCGGCCTCCGCCATGGCCGCCGCCGCCCTGGTCTCCCTCATGGGGGGCACCCCGGAGCAGATGGCCCGGGCCTGCGCCACCGCCCTCCAGAACCTGATGGGCCTGGTGTGCGACCCGGTGGCCGGGCTGGTGGAGCTGCCCTGCGTCAAGCGCAACGTCATCGGCGCCGTCAACGCCCTCACCGCCGCCGAGCTGGCCCTGGCCGGGGTGGAGAGCCCTATCCCCTGCGACGAGGTCATCGACGCCATGCGCGCCGTGGGCGACGTCCTTCCCGCCTCCCTCCGGGAGACCGGCGGCGGCGGTCTGGCCGCCACCCCCACCGGCCGCCGCATCGCCGAGGAGCTGTTGGGCCGTTGACCGTTGCACGGCAATGCCCTGATATGTTATACTTTTCTATATTTGCCAAAGGAGTTACGACCATGTTCACCTTTAACCACTTTAATTTTAACGTCCTGGACCTGGAACGGAGCCTCGCCTTCTACAAGGACGCCCTGGGACTGACCCCCGTCCGTGAGAAGGAGGCCAGTGACGGTTCCTTCCGGTTGGTCTACCTGGGGGACGGTGTCTCCGCCTTCACGCTGGAGCTCACCTGGCTCAAGGACCGTACCGAGCCCTACGACCTGGGCGAGGGGGAGTTCCACCTGGCCTTCACCGTGCCCGACTTGGACGCCGCCCACCAGAAGCACCAGGAGATGGGCTGCATCTGCTTTGAAAATCCCGCTATGGGGATCTACTTCATTGAGGACCCGGACGGCTACTGGATCGAGATCGTCCCGGACAAGGGGTGAGGACATGGCAGGGAAACAGGAAGGCGGTCGGCTGGTCTATGCCGATCTGATGCGGGTGGCCGCCATGCTGGCCGTCATCATCATCCACGTCTCCGGGGGGTGGCTGGAGTCCCTCCCCGTGGGGACGGCGGACTGGCACGCCCTCAACGCCTGGGACAGCCTCACCCGTTGGGCCGTCCCCGTCTTTGTCATGTGCAGCGGCATGTTCCTGCTGGACCCAAAGAAATCCCTCTCCCTGCCCACCCTCTTCTTCCGCTATTTTCTGCGGATGGTCACCGCCCTCTTCTTCTGGGGCATAGCCTACCACCTACTCTATGATTTCCTCAACGGTGTCCTGAGCCTGGACAGCCTCCCCCACGCCCTCTACGCCGTGGTGCTGGGCAACACCGAGACCCACCTGTGGTTCCTCACCATGATGATGGGCCTCTACCTGCTCACGCCCCTCCTCCGCGCCTTCATCCGTGGCGCCTCCCGGGGGGACCTCCACTGGTTCTTCCTCATTTACGCCGTCCTTATGCTGGTCCTCCCCCTCTTCCTCCGGCTCAGGGGGAGTCAGACCGTCGCCCTCTACGCCAACCGCTTCTACCTCAATTTTACTCTGGCCTTTCCGCCCCTTGCCTACGTGGGCTATTTTGTGGCGGGCTACTACTTAAAGACCTACACCCTGGGCCGGGTGGCCGAGTGGCTCATCTACCTGCTGGGCATCGCCGGGGCTGTGGCCACGGTGGGCGGGACCGCCCTCCTCTCCACCCGCTCCGGCGGGTTGGACACCACCCTGTATAGCTACCTCACCCCCAACGTGGCCGCCATGTCGGTGGCGGTCTTCGTCCTCTTCCGCTATGTGCTGGGGGTGAGCGACGAGCGCTCCCGGAAGGGACAGGTCAGCGCCATAGCCGCCTGCGGCTTCGGTGTCTACCTCTCCCATGTGGTCTTTCTCACCCTCCTGCGCCACTTCGGTCTGGCCATCCCGCCCATTCCGGCGGCGGTGGCGGTGCCCCTCCTGACCCCGGTCATTTTTATCCCCAGCTACGCCCTCTCCTGGCTTCTCCACAAGCTGCCGGCGGTGGGCCGCTACCTCACCTGAAACCCTCACACAAAGGAGTCCCGCCCATGCTCTTCTCCAGCTCCGTCTTTCTCTTCGCCTTTCTCCCCGCGGTGCTCCTGGGGTACTATGTCGTCTTCCGGGGGATGCGCCGGGCCCAGAACCTGCTGCTCCTGGCCGCCTCCCTCCTCTTCTACGCCTGGGGGGAGCCCTGGTTCGTCCTGGTGATGATGGCCTCCATTCTTGCAAACTACCTCTTCGGCCTCTGGGTGCACACCTGGAAGCGGCGGGGCAGAAGGCTCCTTCTCCCCGTGGCCGCCGCCTGTGTGTGCAACCTGGGGCTCCTTTTTGTGTTCAAGTACCTCACCTTCACCCTGAAGAACCTGAACCTGCTGGGCCTCAACACCCCCATCCCCGTCATCGAGCTGCCCATCGGCATCTCCTTCTTCACCTTCCAGGCCCTGAGCTACGTGCTGGACGTGGCCATGGGCACCGCCCAGGTCCAGCGCAGCCCCTTCGGCCTGGGCCTCTATATCTCCCTCTTTCCCCAGTTCATCGCCGGCCCCATCGTGAAATATGCCACCGTGGCCGATGAGATCCAGGGCCGCAAGGAGACCTGGAACGACTTCTCCGCCGGGTGCTGCCGCTTCCTGGTGGGCCTGGGCAAGAAGGTCCTCCTCTCCAACCAGCTGGCCCTGGTGGCCGACGCCGCCTGGGACACCCCCGCCGGCAGCCTCTCCACCGCTTTCGCCTGGCTGGGTTCCTTGTGCTACACCCTCCAGATCTACTACGACTTCTCCGGCTACTCCGACATGGCCATCGGCCTGGGCCGCATGTTCGGCTTCCACTTTTTGGAGAACTTCAACTGGCCCTATGTCTCTCGCTCGGTGACCGAGTTCTGGCGGCGGTGGCACATCTCCCTGTCCACCTGGTTTCGGGATTATGTCTACATCCCCCTGGGGGGAAGCCGCCACGGGAAGGGCAAGACCTTGCGGAACCTCTTCGTGGTGTGGCTCCTCACCGGTGTGTGGCACGGCGCCAACTGGACCTTTATTTGCTGGGGACTCTTCTACTTCCTGTTGCTGGTCTTTGAAAAGACCACCGGTCAGGTTCTCTCCTGGCCCAAAATCCTGGGCTGGGCCTGGACCTTCCTCATGGTCAACTTCGGCTGGGTCCTCTTCCGGGCCGACTCCCTCACCGCCTGCGGCGCCTTTCTCCAGGCCATGTTTGGCCAGGGCGGCGGGCCGGATCTCCAGGTGGCCTACTACTGGGAGCAATATTGGATTGTGATTCTACTTGCCGTTTTCTTTTCCTTCCCCATTGCCCCCTGGCTCACCCGGAAGGTAGAGGCCTACTTCGGCCAGTACGCCCGCCACGTCTTCCCCCTGTGGGACGGGGTGTACGGCCTGGGGCTCCTCCTCATCTTCCTGGCCGCCGCCGCCTTTTTGGTGAAGGGGACCTACAACCCCTTCATCTACTTCAATTTCTGACCCGAAAGGAGGGCGCCCCATGGTCCCCTCACACAGCAGCACCGGCGCCGTCCTCTTCCTGTGCGCCATGGCCGCCGGCGCCATATTGCTCCTCACCGGCCTGGCCCCCACCGTCCCTGCCTGTGAAGGGGTACGCCTTCCCACCCGCAGCGCCGCCTATACCGCCCAGGCAGGCCTGCGGGACGGCCGCGCCTCCCCCGGCCAGGGAGGCGAAGCGGTGCCCGTCAAGACGGAGCCCCCTTTTGAGCGGCTCCAGGACTTCCTCTCCACCGCCGACGCCGCCGCCAACAGCGCCCTGGACAAGGGCCACCTCTTCATTGAGCTCTACGGCGGCGTCCAGGCCCTCTCCGACCGGACGGTGGTGGAGGACGTGGACCCCCAGTACTCGGTGGTGAAGCTCACCGACGGCACCATTACCTTCATCAACGCCGAGCCCAAGGACGTCACCGGCAATGGCCGGTCGGTGGTGCGGCTCTCCCAGGCCCTGGCCCAGCGGGAGGTCCCCCTCCTCTACGTCCAGGCCCCCCAGAAGCTCCAGGAAAATGACGACCATCTCCCCACAGGTGTGACCGATTACGGCAACGACTACGCCGACCAGATCCTCTCGGTGCTCTCGGAGAACGGCGTGGTCACCCTGGACCTGCGAAAGACCCTGACCGACACCGGCCGGGTCTGGTCCTCCTTCTTCTTCCGCACCGACCACCACTGGACGCCGGAGGCCGCCTTCACCGCCCACCAGGCCCTGGCCCAGGTGCTGGAGACCGACTACGGTTTCACCATCCCGGAGGAGAACACCGACCCCGCCGCCTTTACCCGGACCAATCTGTCCGACTTCTTCTTGGGCAGTCAGGGCAAGCGGGTGGGCTCCCTGTACGCCGGGGTAGACGATATCGAGATCTGGAAACCCAACTTCGACACCGACTTCACCTACTCCATCCCCATCTACGACATGGAGCGCACCGGCCCCTTTGAAGAGTCCCTCCTCTTCCCGGAGCGCATTGAGGAGAAGGACTTCTTCAACGGCAACCCCTACACCCTCTACGCCGGCGGGGACTACCCCATGGCCCGGATCTACAACCTGCTCGCCCCGGACCGGCCCCGGATCATGCTCCTGCGGGACTCCTACGCCTGCGTGCTCACCCCCTTCCTGGCCCTGGACTGCGGGGAGCTCATCACCATCGACCTGCGGTATTTCAACGACGACCTGCTCACCTACGTGGACTGGCTGGAGCCCGACCTGGTCATCGTCATGTACACCGCCGGCTCCACCGCTCTGGATGAGCTCTTCGATTTCTTCCCCAACGACACCGCCCAGCCCCAGTACGCCCTGGACCCGCCGGCGGCGGAAAAGCCGGCCCTAGGCACAAATTGACCGCTTTGACTGTGAGGTAATGCACCATGCCCTCCGTCCGCCGTCTGGACTACCACTATATGGCCATGCAGATCGGCTTCTGGGCCATGTTCGCCGCCATCTGCGCCTACCAGGCCGCCCTGCTCACCAGCCGGGGCTTCACCAACGCCGAGACCGGCCTCCTCATCGCCGTCCGGTGCCTGGCCGGCATCGTCTGCCAGCCCGCCCTGGGCTCCTTCGCCGACCGCCACCCCCGCATTCCCCTGCGGCTCATCGTCTCCCTGGCCCTGGGGGTGGGCCTTGTCGCCGGGGTGGTCTTTCTCCTGTGCCCCATGGGCATGGCGGGGACCATGGCCGTCCTCATCCTCATGGGCGGCTTTGAGATCACCTCCTACCCCCTGATGGACGCCATGGCCATCCAGTTCATTCAGAAGGGCGTGCCCATCCGGTACAGCCTGGGCCGGGGGGTGGGCTCCCTGGCCTACGCCGTGTGCTGCGTGGCCCTGGGATTGCAGGTCACCGCCTGGGGGGTGGAGACCACCCTCATCACCCACGCCGTCCTCACCGCCTTGGAGATCGTCCTGGTCATCACCTACCCCGTCTGCCCGGTGGAGGAGAGCACCGCCGGACCGGCCCCCGCCCCCCACTCCGCCCTGTGGCTCCTGCGGCAGAACCCCGCCTTTGCCCTCATGCTGCTGGCCATTCTCTTCGGCCTCACCGGGTGCCTGCCCATGTCCAACTTCCTGGTCAACGTGGTCACCAGCCGGGGCGGTACCGCCGGAGATCTGGGGGTGGCCCTCTTCATCATGGCCGGCTTCGAGCTGCCCACCGCCTTCTTCTTCCAGCGGCTCTACCGCCGCCTGGGGGGCGGCCGCCTCCTCCTGCTGAGCATGGTCTTCTGCTTCTTCAAGGCCCTGGCCCTCTTCCTCTCCCCCTCCCTCCCCTTCGTCCTCCTGTCCCAGCCCCTCCAAATGCTGGGCTACGGCCTCTTTACCCCAACCTCGGTGTACTACGTCAACGACTCCGTGCCCGCCGAGGACCAGGTGAAGGGCCAGACTTTGATGATGGTGGCCTCCAACGGCCTGGGTGGGGTGCTGGGGAGCCTCTTCGCCGGGTCCATCCTGGACCTGGGCGGCCCCAACGCCATGCTGCTCTTCTGCATGGCCTGCTGCACCGCCGCCGCCCTCCTGTCCCTGGCCTCCCTGCGCATGGCAAGGTCCGCTGCATAAAAAAATCGCCTCTCCTATCGGGAGAGGCGATTTTTTGTCTTTTTACACCGTGACTACATGGGGGGCGGTCAGGAGCCGTCCCGCGATGTCGTACATATTGCTGACGGTGCCCACCTTCAGCTGCTCTGTAAGGCCGAAGTAGTTGAGGCAGGTGCCGCACACCAGGATCTCGCAGCCCTTGTCCAAAAGGCTCTTCAGGCTCTCGATGACCTGAGGCTCCTCCCCGGAGGGCAGCTTCACGCCGCCGTTCATGAAGAGGAGGCAGGCTGGGGGCGTGTCGCTCTGGGCCAGGGTGTAGAGGAACATCTTCATCAGGTTCTCCCCCAGCTCCCGGCTGCCGTCGCCCACAAAGTCCTTGCCGATGAACACCGTGGCGCCGCCGGGGGCCGTGGGGCAGCAGGCCACCGGCTCGGGGGCGGGGGCCGCCTTCCGCTCGCCGGTAATGCGCACGGCAAAGCCGCCCACCCGGGGCGCGCTCACCGCCGTCATGCCCTGGCTCTCGGCCAGCCGGGTCAGGTTCTCCACGGCGATCTGGTTGTCCACCACCACCGTCACATCGTTCTCGCCGCCGTCAAGGGCCTGCTTGGCCAGGACCACCGGCATGGGGCAGGCCTTGCCCTTGGCGTCAATTTCCACTGCCATCGCTCTTCTCCACCTTTCCTGTATCATCGTTCCACAGGACGGGCACCCCGTCCTCCCAGCTTGTTGAAAGAGCCCAAAAGGGCTTTTTCAACAAGCTGCTGACTTTTTCGATTCCATCGAAAAAGTTCCTGACTACACGCGAAAGTGGGGGCTCACCGCCCTCCTTTCACACTTTTCCCCCGTGGCACATCTTGCGTGTCACCACTTTTTCAACAGCCAGAGAGGACGGGTACCCCGTCCTCCACTCTATAACGCCGGTATGCCCCCGGTGGCACCAGGCCGTCCTTCAAAGCTCCGTCCAGGGCCGGGCCGTCCCCGTCCTCGATCCGGAGCGAAATGCCGCAGGCGGCGGTGATCTGCCGCAGGGTGGGCATCACCGTCACCGGCATTCTGGTTTTCAAAGCCCGCTCCGCCGCGATGGCGGCGTGGGTGCTGTCAAAGGCCAGCAGTTGATAGGTCTCCCTCACGGCTTCACCACGATGGAGCAGTCCTCCCGCTTGGCCTCCACATAGCCCACCTGGGCGGCACAGGGGATGCGGTCCCTCAGGGCGGAGAGGAGCTCCTGGGCGTCCTTCTCAGCAACTGCGATGAGGAGACCGCCAGAGGTCTGGGGGTCGTAGAGGAGGTCCTGGATGGCCAGGGGCACCTCCCCCTCCACCTTGGTGGAGGACTCGGCGAAGTGGCGGTTGCGATACATGCCCTCGGGGAGGAGCCCCATCTCGGCCAGGGACCGCACCCCGGGCAGGAAGGGGATGTGCCCGCTCTCGATGACCACCGTGGCCCCGCCCCCCCGGGCCATCTCCAGACTGTGGCCCAGGAGGCCGAAGCCGGTGACGTCGGTGCAGCTGCCCACGTCGAAGTTCACCATGATGTCCCGGGCCGTCTTGTTGAGGGTGCGCATCTGCTCCACCGCCTGGCGGTAGAGCTCCGGGGCGGCCAGCCCCGCCTTGGCGGCGGTGGTGGTGACCCCGATGCCCAGGGCCTTGGTGAGGATCAGCACGTCCCCCGGCCGGGCCCGGTCGTTGCGGAGGATGCGCCCCGGGTGCACGAAGCCGGACACCGCCAGGCCGTACTTGGGCTCCTTATCCTGGATGGTGTGGCCGCCGGTGATGATGGTCCCCGCCTCGTAGGCCTTCTCATAGCCCCCCCGGAGGACGCCGTGGACGGCCTCCCGGTCCATCTGGGGGGAGACGCACATGACGTTGAGGGCCAGCTTGGGCTCGCCCCCCATGGCGTACACGTCGCTGATGGCGTTGGCCGCCGCGATCTGGCCGAAGAGGTAGGGGTCGTCCACGATGGGCGGGAAGAAGTCCACCGTCTGGACCAGGGCCAGGTCGTCGGAGAGCTGGTACACCGAGGCGTCGTCGCTGGTGTCGTAGCCCACCAGCAGCTTGGGGTCGGTGCGGGTGGGCAGGCCCTCCAGCAGCTGGGCCAGGACCCCTGCCCCCACCTTGGCGCCGCAGCCGGCGCACTCGGCCAGCTTGGTCAGTTGGATGTCCGATGCCATTGTATCTCTCCTCCCTTGCTCCATTGACACATGAGGGCCTCCAGGACCCCGCCGCCCACCGCCCGGGCCTTGTCCGAGACGGAGAAGCAGTGCTCCCGGCGGCATCTGGGGTCCACATCCCCCGCCTTCATACCGGCAAAGACCGGCGTGCCCTCCGGCAGCAGGCCCCGGACCACACCGGTGATCTGGGCCTGCATGGGGGCCTCCCCCACCCGGCCCACGGTCTGCCCCGCCTGCACCGTGTCGCCGATGGCGGCCAGGGGGACGAAGCTCCCCTCCGCCGGGGCCCGGAGGAGCCGCTCAATGGTATAGCCGCCGATGTCGCCGGGGACGCCGGTGTTGGGGGCCGGGGAGCGATCCCACAGCACCCTGCCCAGATCGTGGCCCCGCTGGGTCTCCACGGCGGCGTGGCAGTCCACCCCGGGGGTGAAGCCGGGACCCACCCCCACCACAGCGGGGGCGTCCGTGAGGGCGGTTCCCAGGTTTTTCTTGGCCAGGACGGCGTCCACCACCCCGTCGGGCTTCAGAGCGGGGACACAGGCCCCCTCCGGGTCCACCAGCACCGCCACCTTGCCCGTCCGGACGCAGTCCAGGGCCTCCTGGGGACTCTGAACCAGGAGGGCGGTGATTCCCTCCACCTCCGCCGTCCCCCGGTACACCGCCTGGGAGAAGGCCACGGTGCAGCGCACGGTGGTGGGCTGGGCGGTCTCGGTCATCACCACGGAGCACCCTGCCCGGAACAGCCGGCAGGCGATCCCCGTGGCCAGATCCCCCGCTCCCTTTACGACGATCAGCATACAAACACCTCTTTGACACATTCCTTCTCCCGGAGGGCAGCGGCCACCACCCGGGTACCCGGCAGATATGCCTGAATCTGCCGGGCGGTCTCCCGGGCCAGGGCCAGCTCCGCCGGCCCGTCGGCCTGGTTCAGGAGGACCCGGAACTTTCTCGGGTCCCCCACCCCCTTGAACTGCCCCGCCTCGTGGGTGAGGAGCCGGGCCAGCAGGGCCGGGGTAACAAGGGTCTCCTCTCCCACCCCCAGCAGGGCGCAGGCCAGGTGGGGCCGGTGGCAGACCTCCCCCAGGGGACGTCCCAGGGCGGACAGCCCCGCTACCGCCGCCACGGCGGCACAGCCGGGGATGAGACAGGGCTCGTGGCCCGCAGGGGCCTTCATGGGCAGCCGTTTGGACCCGTCGGCCTCGGCCACCCCGAAGCCGAAGAGGGCCAGACCCCGGTCCAGCACCTCCGTCGGCGGGGCGGTGAGCTTGCCCGTCTCCGGCTCAGGCCGGGCGGCGCAGGCGGTGAGGCCCGCCCTCCGGGCCACCTCCAGCGCCTCCAGGGTCCCCGCCAGGGGACCGGCAGCCCGGCCCTGCTCCACTCCGATGTGGGTGGTGGTGGCGGCCAGGGCGGGCAGGCCCCGCCCGGCCCGCTCCCCCACCAGCCGCAGCATGAGACTGCTCTTGCCCCCGCCGCCCACCAGGCAGGTCCAGCCCCCCGCCGGCAGCGCCAGGGCCTCCAGGAGCTCCATAGCCATCCCTCCGTTATGTTTTTCTCAGAATAATGCAAGGGGAACAAAACCAAAGACCGGGCAGCGGCGCCTTCCGGCCTTTGGTCCCCAGATGTGCAACGCATCTTTTTTCAAAAATCACCGGTTCCATTTTATACTTTATACGATACATTTCCATAAATCCTGTGCCGTTATCCTTAGAATAGCATATTGCATCCTGTAAGTCAAACCGGTATAATGCAGATAACAAAACACGAAAGGCGGCGATTCCATGGAAGAACTGGCACTGGAGGTCCGAATGTCCATCAGGCTCTTTTTCGGCGGTGAAAAATGCTTCGGACCTGGCCCCGCCGCCCTTCTGGAGGCCACCGACCGGCTGGGCTCCCTTCGGGCCGCGGCGGCGGAGGCCGACATGGCCTATTCCAAAGCCTGGACCAGCCTGCGGGCCTGTGAGCAGGCCCTGGGTTTCCCCCTGCTGGAACGGGAGGCCGGAGGACGGCGGGGAGGCGGCTCCCGGCTCACGCCCCTGGGGCGGGATCTCCTGGCAGGCTACCGGGAGCTGGAACGGCGGATGAACGAGGAGGGGGCCCGCCTCCTCCTGGAGCTGCTGCCTCAGCTGGCTATGGTGGAGTGAGCATGGAAGTGCTGCTGCGGGAGGCCGTCCATCGGCTGGCCCAGGGGCGGAGCCTGGCTCTGGCCGGGGTGGCGGAACGGACCGGCTCAGCGCCCCGGGGGCCGGGGGCGCTGATGCTGACAGAGCCGGGCGTCCCCACTCTGGGCACCGTGGGGGGCGGCCTGCTGGAGGCCCGTGCCCGGGAACTGGCCCTGGAGCGGTTGTCCCGGGGCGGCGGCGGGCTGGTCTCCTTCTCCCTGGAGCACGACGGCCTGATCTCCCGTGACCGCCAAAACGCCGACGTGACCCTGTGGCTCCAGGCCCTCCCCGCCGGGGACGGCGCCCTGCGCGCTGCCCTGGCGGAGGCGGCGGACCGCCTGGCCGCCGGAACGCCGGGCTGCCTGGTGTGGGAGACCTCCGGCCCTCCCCGGCTTCTGGACCGCCGGCCGGAGAGGGCGGGCGGCGCGGCGGGGCTGATCCCTGGCCCCCACGGCGAGCCCTCCTTCTGGCTGGATCTGCGCCGGCCCTGCCGGGTCTTGCTCTACGGCGCCGGCCACGTGGCGGTGGAAACCGCCGGACTGCTGGCCCGGATGGGCTTTGCCTGCACCGTGCTGGACGACCGGCCGGACTTTGCCCGGCAGGAGCGCTTTCCCGGCGCGGAGGAGGTCCGCTGCCGGAATCTGGAGCGTCTCTCCCCCTACGATCTGCCCGGCCCGGAGGACTGCGCCCTCCTTATGAGCCGGAGCCACGGCCTGGACCTCACTCTTCTCCGGGCCATTCTGCCGGCAGAGCCCGCCTTCCTTGGAGTCCTGGGCAGCCGGAAGAAGGGGGCCTTCCTCCGCTCCGCCCTGGCCGCCGAGGGGTTCTCCCCGACCGACCTGGACCGCATCGTCCTGCCGGTGGGCCTCCCCCTGGGAGGCGAGACCCCGGAAGAGATCGCCCTGAGCGTGGCCGCCCAGCTGGTCCAGCTCCGGGCCTCGGGAGCACTGTCTCCCACTTTGTCGAAAAAATCTGAAAAAAACTGTTGACATCTCCCCACGCCTATGGTAATATACTTCTTGCGTTGAGCAACACGAAAGCAAAAACCGCCAAACCACTTGCGCGAGTGGTGGAATTGGTAGACTCGCTGGCTTCAGGTGCCAGTGCTCGCAAGGGCGTGCGGGTTCGACTCCCGCCTCGCGCACCACATGACCGCAAAGCTTTGCTTTGCGGTCATGTTTTTTATTTTAAACACGAGAACGCCGCCGGCAGTGCCGGCGGCGTTCTTTTTACTTGTGTCGCACTACCCAGGGTAAGACTCAGGACTGTGCGGCCTCCTCCCCGACATCGGCGGGCTGATACTTGGGACGGCCCCGGCAGATCACCGCACCCACAATCATACCGATCAGCGTGGGGACCACCCAGGCAAAGCCCAGACCGGAGAAGGGGAAACAGGACATCAGGCCTTTCAGCCATCCGATGTTGGGGTTCACACTGAGCACCGCGTCACCTAAGCTCACCACCACCGCCATCAGCACGCCGCCCTTATAGGGGCCGTCGTTCGGGAGGAAGTTGTTGAGCAGGCCCAATGCGGTCATGACGATCAGGGCGGGATAGACCACCAGGAAGATGGGGGTGACGTAGTTTACCAGATTCTGCACACCGGTGATACCCATGAACACACCGATCAGGCAGGCGATGAGCATCAGTACCCGATAGGGCACCTTGTGCTTGAAGAAATCATAGAAAAAGCTGACGGCGGTGGTGCCGATGCCCACGGCGGTGGTCAGGCAGGCCAGGGCCACCGCACAGCCCAGGCAGGCCATGCCGGCGGTGCCCATGATCTGCCGGATGATGCCGGAGAGCAGAGCCGTCTGGGCAGTGTCCTGGGGATAGATGGAGCTGGCGCAGGCGCCGATATAGGTCAGGGTACCATAGACGGCGAAGAGCACCACGATGGAGACCAGACCGGCCAAAAAGCCGCCCCGTTTGCTGTCCTTTCCGCTGTAGCCACGACGGCGCAGATCCATCAGGATGACGCCGGCAAACATGATGCCCACTGTCAGGTCACCGGTGTTGTAGGCGGTAAGGATGGCGTCGCCGAAGGGGTTGGCGATCCCCGTGTCAATGGGCTCCCCCACAGGGCTGATCACACCCTTGATGAGCACGATGGCCAGCAGCACGACCAGGATGGGCGTCATGTATTTGCCCAGCTTGTCGATGACGGAATTGGAATCACAGGCGAAGAAGTACACCAGGACAAAGAACACGACGACCGTGATCCAGATAGGTACATTGCCGAACAGGGGCTGAATGGCCAGCTCATGGGTGGTAGCGGCACTCCTGGGTAGGGTGGAACCCATGGCGATGAAGGTGCAGCCGATCAGGTAGTAGGCGTTATAGCACCAGGGGGACACGTGGCCCATCAGGTCCTGGGCGTTCTCACCCACGTTGTTGACCGCCCACAGGGCCAGCACCGGCAGTACGATGCCGCCCAGCAGCAGGCCCAGCGCGCCCAGCCCCCACTGGGTACCGCTGAACAGGCCAATCTGCGGGGGGAAGATGAGGTTGCCCGCTCCGAACATGGTGGCGAACAGGGCCAGGCCCACAATGATGATGTCCTTGAAAAAGTTTTTCTTCTTCATGCTGTCTCCTCCTTCTGCCCTCTTACCTTATTTCTTCTCACCGCTGTAAACCGTCCGGCCATTGAGCACCGCCTCCAGCACCCGGACCTTGGGGAAGTCCCGGGGCTCCGTCTCAAAGAGGTCCCTGTCCAGCACCACCAGGTCGGCCAGCTTGCCCGGCTCCAGGGTGCCCCGAACATCCTCGTCCCGGCCGGCCCAGGCCGCGTCGGAGGTGAAGAGGCGGACGGCTTGCTCCACGCTCAGAGCCTGCTCGGGCAGGTAGGTCATGGTACCCGCCCGGTCCTCCCGGGTGATGGCCGCGCGCATGTTGTCCAGCACGTTGAAGGGCTCCACCGGGCAGTCGGAGCCACCGCTCACCCGCAGGCCCAGGTCCTCCATGGCCTTCCAGTTATAGCAGTCCTTTGCGTGCTCAGGGCCCACCCTCTGCTCGATGATGTGCATGTCGGCGTCGATGAAGATGGGCTGGATGTAGGCCTGGAGCCCCAACTCCTGCATCCGACGGAGGAGAGCCGGGGTGGTGGTCTGGGCGTGGACGATGCCGTGGCGGTGATCGGGCCAGGGGTTCTCCTTCTCCGCCCGCTCGATGGCGTCGCACACCTTTTTCAGGGCCAGGTCACCGATGGCGTGGACCGCCACGTCCATGTGACAGTCATGGGCGGCCTTGATCCAGGTGTAGAGCTCCTCCTCGGTATAGATGGGGATACCGTGGTTGTCCCGGTCATCCACATAGCCGTCGATCATCTCGGCGGACTTGGCCCCCAGGGAGCCGTCCTGGAGCAGCTTGCGGGGTCCCACCCGGAAAAGGCTGGTCCGGTCCGCCGGGTCCCCCCGCACGGCGAGGAAGCGGTCAAAATCAGTCTGGTCCACCAGGCTCTGCTCGTAGACCCGGACGGTGAGCCGCCCCTGGGCCTCCATGTCCCGGAACAGCTCTACCAGATGGACGGGGTCCATGCCGGCAATCACCTTCAGGTCGTCAGAGTGGACGCAGGTGATGCCGGCGGCGTTCAGGTCCCGCTGCCCGATCTCGATGAGCTCCCGGACGTAGTCGTCGTCCGCCTTGGGGAAGACCTCCATATAGAGCCGCATGGCGTCCTCCCGCAGCAGGCCGTGAATGAAATCCACATGGCTCATGGTCTCCGGGTCCACCCCCCGGAGGGCACGGATGCGCTCCAGCATCACACTGTTGCAGGCTGCGATGTGGGCGCAGGCGCGCAGCATACACACCGGAATCTCGGTGGAGATGCGGTCCATGTCCTCCCGCTGGGGCATCCGACCCTCCGCCAGGGTCTCCTGGTTCCAGCCCATTCCCAGCAGATAGTCGGGATGGTTCTTCTCGATCCTCTCCCGGCACCGCTCCACAATGGTCTCGATGGAGTCCACCCCGAAGAGGGCCACGTTCTTTTGGAACATGGCGTAGTAGAGCATGTGCATGTGGGTATCGTTGAAGGCGGGCAGCACCATGGCTCCCTCCAGATCCCGCTTCTCATCCCAATCCATGGTCAGTGCCTGGGTGCTATTCCCCAGATAGACGATCCGATCTTCATCGGTGCCCACCGCTTCCCAGCGGCTCATCCGGCTGTCCATGGAGACCACCCGTCCGTTGTACCAAAGTCGTTTCAAATCCCTCGCCCTTTCCGCCCTTCGGCAAGTTTTACAGCTTATATAGGAGCAAGCCCGGTGCCAAATCGTGTATTTTTACAACAAAAGGCCGTCAAGGCCCTCTCATCACCGGGTTTTGCCTGTTTGGCACCCTCGACGAGTGGGACCTTGACGGCCCGTTTCATCCGATATACCCCGCAAAATTTTTTGCAGGTGCAAAATTTTTTACAGGTCAAATTTTTGCAGCTTGTACTTCAGGTTCTGGCGGGAGATCCCCAGCAGACGGGCCGCCCCCGAGATGGAACCCATCTGGCTCATGGCCTGTCGGAGCAGCTCCCGCTCATAGCGCTCCAGCGCCTGAGTCAGAGAGAAGCCCTCTGGCAGCTCCTGGCCGGGCACGGTGGCAGGGGCCGGCGTCTCCTCCAGGGTCCACGCCCCTAGGCTACCGGCCACATCCTCCTCGGTGAGCACATCCCCCTTGGCCACGGCGAAGGCACTCTCCACAGTGTTTCGCAGCTCCCGGATATTGCCCGGCCAGCTGTAACGCAGAAACCGCTCGGCCACGCCGTCGGTGACCCCCCGGATGTTCCGGCGCATGGAGCGGTTATACTGCTCGATGAAGTAGTTGGTCAGAAGCGGAATGTCCTCCGGCCTCTCCCGCAGAGGGGGCAGGGTGAGCCGCACCACCCCCAGGCGGTAGTACAGATCCTCCCGCAGCTTTCCCTTTTTGACCAGCTGAAGAGGCGGCTCGTTGACTGCCGCCACGATCCGCACGTCGAAGGGGATCTCCTGGCTGCCGCCCAGCCGCCGCACCCGCTTCTCCTCCAGGACTTTGAGCAGCTTGGCCTGGAGCCCCGGATGCATGGAGTTGATCTCATCCAGGAAGAGGGTACCGCCGTCCGCCTCCTCAAAGAGGCCCTTGCGGGTCACCGCCCCCGTATAGCTGCCCCGCTCGGTGCCGAAGAACAGCCCCTCCAGCAGATTGGCGGGGATGGCGGCGCAGTTCTGGGAGACAAAGGGGCCGTTGCCCCGCTTTCCCTCGCTGTGGAGGGACTCGGCCACCAGCTCCTTGCCGGTGCCGGTCTCGCCGTAGATGAGTACCGGGGAATCCAGCAGAGCCACGTTCCGCACCCGGTGCTTTAGGGTCTCCATGGCCGGGGACCGGGCCACGATGCGGTCCAGCGTGGAGAGGCCGTTCCGCCGCCCGCCCCGGACGATACGCTGGCCCACCACATAGAACTTGGCACAGTCCACCGCTCCAACCACCGCTCCGCCGTCAAAGATGGGGAGCGTAGTGGCGTCCAGCACCACCCGCTCCCCCCGGCTGTTCACGATCTCCTGGCGCTGGTCATAGATGGCCTGGCCGGTCCGCAGGACCCGCAGGATGGTGCTGCTCTCCTCGTCCAGCTCCGGGTAAAGCTCCAGGATGTGGCGCCCCACGGTCTCGTCGGCCTTCCAGTAGTAGTTCATGGCAATGCGGTGGTACCGAATAATACCCGCCCGATCGGCGATGAGGACGCCGTCGGTGTCCTCACAGGCCTGGACGATGGCGCTGATCTGCTCCAGGTGATCCATTTACACACCCTCCTCCTCCCCGCCCGGCGGGGCTTCGGTCACAGCAAGATAAGGCCGTACTCCCGGCTCAGCCGCTCCAGCACTTCGGGCTCCAGGTCAGCGGTGCCGTCGTAGAAGGCCCGACCCTGGTAGACCCGAAGGGCCGCCTCCATAAGCTCCGGCACGTCGGACCAAAGGCAAAGGGCGTCCTTGATGGCGTACTGCTCCTCGGCAAAGATGGACACGTCGTCCTCCTCCAGAATGGCGATGCGCAGGGCGCCCACCGGACGCACCTCCTCGGCCTCCAGTATCTCCTCCATCAGGCCGGGCCCACACTCGATGGTCTCCCCCACGTCCACATCGGGGGTAATGAAGCGGGCCTCCTTCTCGCTGGCGCAGGGGATGACGTCGGGGTCCTTCACCACCGGGGGGAAGGCGGCAAAGTCGATGCCGTCCATGGCCCTGTGGATGGCCGCGATGTGGCCGGGGTGAGTGCCGCAGCAGCCGCCGAAGATCCGCACCCCCGCCGCCGCCCAGCTGGGCACACGCTGGGCGAATTCCTCCACATTGTCCGGGTAGATGAACTGCCCGTCCGGACCCTCTGTCGGTTCCCCGGCGCAGGGCTCGGCGATGAGGGGCATATCCGTATAGAGATGGAGCCGGGTGAGCTGCTCCTCGGCCACCGCCGGGTCCACGCAGTTGAGGCCGAAGGCGGTCACCCCCATGCCCTGCATGACGATGGCGCAGGCCAGCACGTCGGTGCCGGTGGGGGTGCGCCCCTCGTCGTCGCAGTAGCAGGTCACCAGGATGGGCCTGTCCCCGCCGCCGGCCTTCCGGATGCCCAGCACCGCCGCTCGGGCCTCCGCCATGGCCATGACGCTCTCCACCAGGAAGAGGTCCACCCCCGCCGACAGCAGCACCGCCGCCTGCCGGGCGTACAGGTCCACCAGCTCCTCAAAGGGGGTCTCCCCATAGGGCGGGATGGCCTTGCCCGTGGGGCCCAGGTCGCCGGCCACCAGGGCCTTCCCCTCCGCTGCCTGACGGGTGAGGGCCACCAGGCGGCGGTTATACTCCTCCATCTGACCGGCCAGCCCGAAGGCCTCCAGGGTGCCCTCATTGCAGCCCAGGGTGGGGGCGACCAGCACCGTGGCGCCGGCGTGTACATAGGCCCGCTGGAGCTCCAGCAGGGCCTCCGGGTGCTCCAGGGCCCACTGCTCCGTGCAGGCCCCCACGGGCATGCCCCGCTTTTGCAGCTCGGTGCCGGTGGCGCCGTCCATCAGGAAGGGCAGGGACAAGGGTATGGGCTCCATAAATTGCAGTTCCTCCTCAGTATTGGCCGCCGGAGCGGCCTTGGTTGGCTCACAGTATACCATAACCGCTCCTTAAAAACAAGCGCCCCGGCCGTTGGCCGGGGCGCTTGCGTTCCTGTCTTTCCTTTTTCAGGGGCCGGTCCGGCGCCTTACTGGGCGGGACGGACCAGGACCTCCTCGGTGGTGCCCAGGAGGATGGACTTCTCGCTGGGACGGAGCTCACCGGTGTTCTCGTTGCGGCCCTGGAGCACGAAGCGGGCATCAGCGCTGCCGATGCTCTGGGCGGCCTCGTTGGAGCCCTCCCAGATGGGATCGCTGCTGGGCTTGCGGTAACGGTTGAAGATGACGCCCAGGACGGTGTCGCCCTTCTCCATCCAATCGGTCATCATGTTCCAGTCGCCGGCGCTGTCGCCGAAGACCATCAGGGGACCAACGCCGTCATACTTGGGGGCGATGAAGTTGGTGATGATGGTACTCTTGCCGGCAGCCTGGGTCTGGGCATACTTGCCCTCGCCGCCCCAGTTGTAGTCATACTCGTTGGTATACTTTCCGTCCACCAGCACGTTGCGCATGGCAAAGACGTGATCCTCGGGGACGTTGTAGCCCATGGTCTCATTGGCGGCGCGGATGACATCGATGAAGGAGGCGGAGACGATGTACACGTCGATGTCGTTGGCCATCAGGGTGGCGTACAGATCCTTCAGCTCATCGGTGAATGTCAGGCCGGTGGTGAAGCTGATGGACACCACGCCGGCCTCACCGGGCAGCTCCACGGGGGAGGTCCAGGTCTCGGTGGCGTAGCGGCCGTAGTCGGCCCAGTACTTGTGGGAGGCGGCGGCCAGGTCATAGACCTCGTCGGGGGTCATGCCGGTGAAGAGGTAGGTAACCCAGGGATAGGACACGGAGGCGTCAAAGGTGTCGCCCACGGAGGTATACATGTAACGCAGCTTGGCGGCGAAATCCTGATACTGGTTGGTGGCGTGGATGTAGTTCAGGTCATACTTGCCGCCGGTGCCGAAGCCCTCGTAATTCTCATAGAGCCACTTGTAGTCGCTGGTGATGTCGGCCACCAACTGGGCCACAGTAACATCCTTGTCGTCCACGGTCTTGCCCACGGGGGTGTTCAGGTCGGGGATCTGGGTCTCCAGCACGCCCTCCAGGTCGGCGGGGGCAATCTTGAAGGCCAGGTTCTCGATCTGGTAGATGAGCAGGGCCTCTTCCACGTCAAAGATCACGGAGGTGTTGTCGAAATCGAAGACCACATAGCGGCCCTTGCCGGCATTCTCGTCGATAACGGACTGGATGCGGGCACGGGTGGCGGGCGCCCAGTTGCCGGTGATGAGCTGAGTGGGATCGGGCTTATAGTGGGCGGTGGTATCGATGGCAGCGGTATCGGTGGCAGCGTCCCAGGTAAGACCGAAGTCCAGATTGGACGCGAAGTCACGGAGCTTGAAGTAGTTGCTGCCGTTGTCGATGTTATACGCCTCCACGGACGCAGCCTGTCCGTCCACGGTCACCTTGGTGGTGGCAGGTGCGACGGAGACGGCGGCCAGCGCGGTGGACATACCCAGCCCCAGCGCGAACACCAGGCCCAGGGCAAGCAATTTGCTGCTCTTGCGGTTTTTCATATATTTCCTTCCTCCTGTTACTCAAAAAAATAGTCTCATTTGAGTCCGGCGCCCTCAGACGCCTGCGGGGGCTTTTTTGATCCCGGCATTCCTCCTTCCTGGTAAAGGCAATTCGATGATAACATGAGCACGTTTTTATTTGCAACGCCCCCGTTTCTTTTCTCCGAACACTCTAGTTTTTCGCCTACGAAATTGTGCACTTTTTACAATATCATCTCTGTTATTTCCGACATTTTATGGCGAGCATGCTCAAAAAGGGGCTCCGGACAAGTCCGGAGCCCCTTTGGCGTGCTCATATCGCATTACATTTTCTCAGGTGCCGACACGCCCAGCAGCTTGAGACCATCGGCAATGACGGCCCGGGTGGTATCTGCCAGCTTCAGCCGGGCGTCCCGGAGGGCGGCGTTATCCACCATGCACCGGCAGGTGTTGTAGAACCGGTGGAAGCTGCCCGCCAGCTCCACCAGGTACCGGTTAATCCGGGAGGGATCATAGTCCCGTGCAGCCAGACGGATCTCCTCGGGCAGCTCGGAGAGGGCCTTCAGCAGGGCCTTCTCCTCGGGCTCGGTGAGGAGGGTGGCGTCCACAGCGGCGGCGGCGGGGACAGCGATCCCCTCCTCGGCCATCTTTCGCACCATGGAGCAGATGCGGGCGTGGGCGTACTGGACGTAGTAGACCGGGTTGTCCGAGTCCTCCCGGACGGCCAGATCCAGGTCGAAGTCCAGGGGGGAGGTGGAGGACCGGGAGTTGAAGAAGTACCGGGCGGCGTCCACGCTGATCTCGTCCAGCAGGTCGTGGAGGGCGATGGCCTTGCCGGAGCGCTTGGACATGCGGACGGGCTGGCCGTCCTGGAGCAGGTTGACCAGCTGCATGAGCACCACCACCAGCCGGTGGGAGCCGTCCAGACCCAGGCCGTCCAGGGCAGCCTGGAGCCGGGCCACGTGGCCGTGGTGGTCGGCGCCCCAGATGTTGATGGCCTTCTGGAAGCCCCGCTTCTCCAGCTTGTTGCGGTGGTAGGCGATGTCGGCGGCGAAGTAGGTGTAGAAGCCGTTGGCCCGGCGGAGCACGTCGTCCTTCAGATCCAGCTTGTCCACCTGCTCCCGGGTCTTGCCCTCGGCCATATACTTCTGCTTGAGCAGCTCGGTGGTGTTGAGCCACAGGGCGCCGTCCTTCTCGTAGGTCCAGCCCTTCTCGGTGAGCATGCCCACCGTCTCGGCCACATAGCCGCTGTTGTGGAGGTCGGACTCCAGGAACCACTGGTCGTACTCGATCTTATAGCGGAGCAGGTCGCTCTTCATCTTGGGGATGTTCACAGACAGGCCGAACTGGGCCATGGCCTCCTGGCGCTGGGCCTCGGGCTTGTCCAGCCAGCCCTCGCCCTCCTTGTCCCGGAAGGCCTGGGCCAGCTCCTTGATGTCATCGCCGTGGTAGCCGTCCTCGGGGAAGGGGAAGTTCTCCTCCCCCAGGATGAGCTGGTGGTAGCGGGCGTCGATGGAGACGGCGAACTTGTGGATCTGGTTGCCGGCGTCGTTGACGTAGAACTCCTTCCACACGTCATAACCGGCCAGGGAGAGGACGTTGGCCAGGGTGTCGCCCAGCACGCCGCCCCGGGCGTTGCCCATGTGCATGGGACCTGTGGGGTTGGCGGAGACGAACTCCACCATGACCTTCTCGCCGTGGCCGATGTCGCTCTGGCCGTAGCGCTCCCCCTCGGCCTCCACGTCGGCCATGATCTGGCCGTACCATTTGGGGCCCAGGGTGAAGTTCAGAAAGCCGGGGCCGGCGATCTCCACCTTTTGGAAGAAGCTGCCCTCCAGGGCCAGGTTGTCGCAGATGATCTGGGCGATGGCCCGGGGCGCCATGCGCATGGCCTTGGCCCCCGCCATGGCGAAGGAGGAGGCGTAGTCGCCGTGGGAGACGTCCTTGGGGATCTCCACGGAGCCCTTGACCTCCAGCCCGCCGGGGAGCTGCCCCGCCTGAGCCGCCTTTTCGTAAGCCTGCTGGGTAAGGGCCGCCACCTGATCCTTGGCGGCCTGGATGAGATTCGCCATATTCTTCCTTCACCTTCACCTTTCTCTTTATCAATCGGGGCAAGCGCCGTGCCCATCGAGATCGACCTTCACTGGGCCAGGATAGGTTCCTTCTCTCTCACGTCGATATGGAACATATTCTCACCGGCTACGGCATGGTCAATTTCGATGGCGTAGTCGATCTCGATCTCGCCGCCCCGCTCGTTCAGGGCAGCGTGCATCTTCTTGGTGTTGATGCCCACGGACAAGGCACCGTAGGGGGTCTCGTACATGGAGAAGTGCCGCCGTCCGGGCTGAAAGACCATCTGGGAGTTGACCTCCCCCACCCGCATCAGGGTGATGCAGTCGGGCTCCACCTGGAAGGTGGTGAGGGTGCCCTCCAGCCCGGTGAGCTGGCTCTCCTGATAGGTCAGAGTATAACCGGCGTCGCCGCAGTCCAGGAGCTTGCCCTCGGTGACCAGCTCGATGACCTCCGGCTGCTCCCCGTCGGTGCTCTGGACCCCTTTGATGGAAATGATCACGCTTTTATCCATTGGGAAATTACCTCGGTATCTACGCAGAATTCGACCCCGCGGTACCGCCGCGGGGGACGGCGGCTATTATATAATAAGTGTATCCCGATGTAAAGAGGCTCCTTCCACAATTTTGCACTTCCAGCGGGTTTTACCCCCCTTTTTCCGGTCAATACTTCCAGATATCCACCTGGGTCACCGACTCCTCCACGTCCCGCCGCAGAAAGACCGAGGCCAGGCGGGAGAAGTCCTCCGCGCTGTCACTGACGTAGTAGCGGCTCTCCCCGGTCCGGCCGGGGCGGCTCAGGGCGTCCATATCGGTCAGGTGCCGGGCCACGGCGTCGGCGCAGGTCCGGCCCACGTCGATGAGCGTCACCTCCGGCCCCATATAGTCGCCGATGATCTCGGTGAGCAAGGGGTAGTGGGTACAGCCCAGCACCAGGGTATCCACCCCCGCCGTCCGGAAGGGCTCCAGGTACTCCCCCACCACCGTCTCGGCCACGATGTCCCCCCGCCGGAACCGGCCGTTCTCCACCAGGGGCACAAAGAGGGGACAGGCCGCCGCCATGACCCGGATCTGGGGGGCACCCTGGGCAATGCGCCGCTCGTAGGCGCCGCTGCGGATGGTGGCCTGGGTACCGATGAGCCCCACCTTGCCGTTCCGGGTGGCCTGAGCCGCCGCCCGGGCGGCGGGCTCCACCACGCCCCACACCGGGATGTCGTTCTCCGCCGTGAGCACGTCCAGCGCCGTGGTGGACACGGTGCCGCAGGCGATGACGATGGCCTTCAGGTCAAAGGTCCGCAGAAAGGCCACGTCCTGCCGTGCGTAGCGGATGATGGTGTCCTTGGAGCGGCCGCCGTAGGGCACCCGCCCGGTGTCACCGAAATAGATGATGTCCTCCCCCGGCAGCAGGTGCTGGAGCTCCCGCACCGCCGTCAGACCGCCCAGACCAGAATCAAAGACGCCAATGGGCCGATTATCCACAAAAAGACCTCCCGCCGCAGCAAACATTCCCCGCCGTTCTCCGGCGGTCCAGTAGAAACTATCATATGCGAAACCCCGGGGAAAAACAAGTGTGATTTTCCACGGCCCTTCCCGGGAGTACCCTTTGACAAGTGGAGAAAATATACTATAATGTTATCTGCCGGAGGACACTCCGGCCCCATGACCCCGCCGGACCTTGTCCGGCCCGGTCCATCCGTCACAGAGCCTGTACGCTGCCTGTAAAGGAGGGTCTCAACCATGAAGCTGGAATTGACACGAAAACAATACCGGCGGCTGCTGGATATGGTGTATATCGGGAACTGGATCCTCAACTCCACCCGCGGCGACGACCGAATCCCGGACTATGACGAGGTGGAGAGCCTTCTCTTCTCAAAGGCCAAGGAGGAGGGCATGCCCATCCTGGCTGAGGTCTACAACGGAGAGGTCATCCCATCCCGGGCCTTTGCCGAGGGCGGCATCCATGAGGCCATCATGGACTACGAGGACAACGTCTTCTTCGACATTCTGGCCGAGGACCTGGCCCGCCGGGATATGGACGACGTGCCCATCGACGACAGCAACTACGAGGAGCTGGCCTCCCGCATCGACGCCTATATCGCCGAGTTCGAGGAGCACGGCACCGACAACATCACCGTGGACAGCGACATCATGTGAGGACAAAAACCGGTCCGCTCCCGCCCTATTCGGGCGGAGCGGACCTTTTTTCCTTTTTCGCCGAAAATCGTCAAAATAGTTGCGTCTGCAATTATTTGCATGCTATACTGAGCACGATACCGTGAAAAGCAAGGAGTGAGCGGACGTGTCCCTGTTTCGGCCCACGGCGGATAAATTTACCCAGATGACCCAGACCCCCATCCCCCGGCTGGTGTCCACCATGGCGGTGCCCACCATTATCAGCATGCTCATCACCTCCCTCTACAACATGGCCGACACCTTCTTCGTGGGCCGGATCGGTACCAGCGCCACGGCGGCGGTGGGGGTGGCTCTCCCCCTCATGGCCGTCATCCAGGCCATCGGTTTCACCTTTGGCCAGGGCTCCGGCAACCACGTCTCCCGCCTCCTGGGCCAGCAGAAGCGGGAGGAGGCCCAGCGCATGACGGCGGTGGCCTTCTACTCCGCCTTTTTTCTGGGGGTCGTATTAGGAGTGCTGGGGCTCCTCTTCCTTGACCCGTTGGTAAACCTTCTGGGCGCCACCGCCACCAGCGCCCAGTACACCAAGGACTACGTCTTCTACATCCTCATCGGCGCCCCCTTTATGGTGGCCTCCCTGGTCCTCAACAACCAGTTCCGCTTCCAGGGCAGCGCCGTCTTCGGCATGATCGGCATCTTCTCCGGCGCCGTGCTGAACATCGCCCTGGACCCCATCTTCATCTTCCTCCTGGGCATGGGCACCGGCGGCGCCGCCCTGGCCACCATCCTCAGCCAGTTCGTGGGCTTCTGCCTGCTGGTGGGCGGCACCTTCCGGGGCGGCAACCTGCGGCTGAGCCCCGCCGCCTTCCGCCCCACCCTTGACCGCTACCGCCGCATCCTCACCGGCGGCCTGCCCTCCTTCTGGCGGCAGGCCCTGGCCAGCGTGGCCACCGTCCTCCTCAACGTGGCCGCCCGGGAGTACGGCGACGCCGCCATCGCCGCCATGAGCATCGTCTCCCGCATCACCATGTTCGCAAGCTCCGCCCTCCTGGGCCTGGGCCAGGGCTATCAGCCGGTATGCGGCTTCAACTACGGCGCCAAGCTCTACGGCCGGGTACGGGAGGCCTTCTTTTTCTTCTTCAAGGCGGCCGCCGTGGGCGGCGTGGCCCTGGCCGTACTGGGCTACGTATTTGCCCCCCAGCTCATGGCCATCTTCCGGGCCGACGACCGGGAGGTCATCGCCATCGGCACCGCCGCCCTGCGGATGCAGTGCGTTACCTTCCCCCTCCTGGCCTGGTTCTTCCCCTCCAGCATGACCCTCCAGACCATCGGCCAGTCCTTCCGGGCCACCGTGCTGGCCATGTGCCGCCAGGGGCTCTTCTTCCTCCCCGCCATCCTCATCCTGCCCAACGTCCTGGGCATCACCGGCATCCAGCTCAGCCAGCCCTTCTCCGACCTGTGCTCCTTTCTGGTGGCCCTGCCCATGGGCATCGGCGTCCTCCGGGAGCTCAAGGCCGCCCAGCTTGGAGAGGAGGCCCGGAAAAGCTGACTTCCCCGGAACCTTTCCCTCCCATTTACGTCTAAAAGCATAAAGAAACTGAAAAAGGAGGTCTTTGGATGGTTCTGCGGAAACTTTGGAGGGTGGGTGCCGTGGCCTGCGTCTGCCTGGCCCTGGGAGCCCTGTGCGGCTTTGCCCTGCCGGTGCCGGAGGAGTGGCTGGCCCGGGACCCCGGCTTCTCTCTCACCCGTCCCTCTGTCCTGCCGGAGGAGCGTGAGGGGGAGATCATCACCGTGACGCCGCCCGCGGAGGAGGAGACCCTGTCAGAGGGGGAGATCACCGTCCTTCCAGCGGACCCCTGCCCTGCGCCGGAGGAACCCCTCATTGCCGTTTTTCTCACGTGACACGAAAAAAGACCGCCCTCAGGCGGTCTTTTTTTGCTCTGCGATAAAATGCGGTCCTGCTCCGTTATAGGGATGCGGGCGGAGTCGCCCTTCCCATTTTTCCCCTTCTGTGGTATGATAATTTTACGTGCCGCCCTTTTCCCGGTACCGGCGGCCATTGAGGAAGGAGGGACGCCCGTGTTCCTTTACATGACTATGGAGGGCCTGGCCAAGCGCAGCCGCTCCGATCAGCCTTTGGATGAGGGCCTGCTGCCCCGGGTGGGGCAGGGGGACCGGGCCGCCCTGGAGGCCCTTTACGTCCAGACCGAGAAGGCGGTGTACGCCCTGGCCCTCTCCATCCTCCGGGACCCGGAGGATGCCCGGGACGTGACCCAGGAGGTCTATCTGAAGGTCCGGGCCGCCGCCCACCTGTATGTGCCCCAGGGCAAGCCCCTGGCCTGGCTCTTCACCATCACCCGGAACCTGTGCCGGGACCTGCAGAGAAACCAGTCCCGGGACGGCCAGTCCCCCGAGGACCTGGAGAACGACGCCCGCTTCTCCTACATCTCCGACCCCACCGACCGGCTGGTGCTGGCCGCCGCCCTCAAGGCCCTGGGGGATGAGGAGCGGCAGGTGGTCCTTCTCCACGCCGTCTCCGGCCTCAAGCACCGGGAGATCGCCCAGGACCTGGGCCTGCCCCTGTCCACGGTGCTCTCCCGCTACAACCGGGCTCTGAAGAAACTCAAACGCTATCTCACCGAAGAGGGGGTGCGCCTGTGAACGACAAGATCGAAACCTCCCTCCGCCGGGCGGCGGAGCAGCTGCCCCAGCCCGACTTCCAGGCCATGGCCGACATCCCGGTACAGCCCCTGGAGGTCCACGACTACGTGACCCGACAGGAATTTCTGCCCCCCAGGCGGCGGTTTCCCCTGGCCGCCGCGGCCCTGGTGATCTGCGCCCTGGTGATCTGTGCCGGACTGTGGGCCTACTTCCAGTTCTTCCAGGTCTACTCCGTGGTGGACCTGCGGGTGAACCCCGCCTTCGCCATTGAGCTGGACCGCCGGGATCAGGTAAAGTCCGTCAACGCCCTCTCCGAGGACGCCCGGCCCATCCTGGAAGGCCGCTCCTATCAGGGCTGGGACCTGGAGACCACGGTGGAGGCCCTGCTGGACGACCTGTGGGCCGGCGGCTACCTGGGCGACGGCGCCCAGGTGGATGTGGCGGTGAACAGCAAGAGCGCCGACCACGGCCGGGACCTCCGGGAGGAGGTGGATGAGATCATCGCTGAAAAGCTGGAGGAGCTCTCCGGCGGCACGGCGCTTTCCCCCACAGACACCGGAAACGCCCCCGTGTCCACTCCCCCTGTGTCCGAAGCGCCTGCATCCCATGCTCCCACGGTCTCTACCGCTCCCTCTTCCGGGGAGATGCTTACCCGCGATGAGATCCAGGCCATCGTCACCGACCGCCTGCCCGGTGCCTCCTTTGAGGAGGTCAAGCTGGACGAGGACGACGGAAAAATGATCTATGAAGTAAAATTCCGGGATATCGCCGGTGCAGAATACGAGGCTGATCTGGACGCCTTCACCGGTGAGATCCTGAAGTGGGAAAAAGACTGACACGTCAGAGAGAGGATCTGATACCCATGAGCACGACTATGACAAAGACCATTCGCCCCGCTCTGCTGGGGCTCACCACCTGCCGGGACCTGCTGCGGGAGCCGCTGATGGTCAGGGTCCGGGCCCTGCTGGATGCCCTGGACGCCGGAGACGGCGAAGGGGCTCTGGACGCCTACACCGAGATCTTCTACGGCCTGCGCCAGGCGGGCAAGGCCGGCCTTGGGGACTGGCTGTGGGACCGTCTGCGCTACACCGAGTCCCCCTACCCCGCCCTGCTGGACCGGGGCGGCTCCGACCTTGCCCTGGAGGGGGCCGCCCGCCGTGATGTCGATACTCTCTCCCGGCTGGCCGGGCTGGACTGCGACGCCCTCATCGCCGAGATGACCGCCCTGCTGCCGGAGGAATTCGGGCCGGTTCTAACCGCCCTGCCCCGGTGGGACAACACCGTCCCCTTTACCTTTGAGGACCTCACCGGCTTCTACCGGGTCCACGGCGCCGGGCTCTTCGCCCGCTACCGGGCCTTCCTGTGGTCGGAGGGCACCCTCATCCCTGTGGCCGAGCCCGACACTCCCCAGGAGGAGGAGATGATGGGCTATGGCCTCCAGCGGGAACAGGTCATTGCCAACACCCGGGCCTTCCTGGCCGGAAAACGGGTCAACGACGTCCTTCTCTACGGCGACAGCGGCACCGGCAAGTCAGCCACGGTAAAGACCCTTCTCTCCATTCCCGGCTTCGAGGCCCTGCGGCTCATCGAGATCCAGAAGGACGGTCTCCGGGGCATGCCCGAGCTCATCCGCAGCCTCTCCGGCCGCAAGCAGCGCTTCATCCTCTTCATCGACGACCTGGCCTTCGACCAGGACGACCACACCTACTCCGTGGTCAAGACCATCCTGGAGGGCGGTCTGGAGCGGCGGCCGGCCAACGTGGCCATCTATGCCACCTCCAATCGCCGCCTGCTGGTGCGCCAGACCTTCTCTGACCGCCAGGGGGACGAGGTGGACCGTCAGGAGACCATCCAGGAAAAGACCGCCCTCTCCGACCGCTTCGGCCTGCGCATCCCCTATCTGGCCCTCTCCAAGGGCGAGTTCCTGGACCTGGTCCAGTCCCTGGCCGCCCAGCGGGGCCTTCCTATGGACCCGGAGGAGCTTCGCCGCCGGGCCATCCAGTGGGACATGCGCTTCCCCAGCCGCACCCCCCGGGGCGCCCGCCAGTTCCTGGCCAGCCTCCAGATGGATTAACCGCATATCGGCAGCAAAAAGCCGGCTTCTCGTCCGAGAAGCCGGCTTTTTCCCTGTTCAGGAGGGACGCTGTCCCTCGATCTCCATGGTTGCCATCTGCTCCGGGGTGACCCCGTTCCGGGCACCGTAGTCCGTCCAATATTTGGTGGAGGCTTTCAGGAAGAATTTTTTGCTGATGGGCATGGTGACCTTGAGCCGGCGGTGCCTTCCCGCCGTTACCGCCCGGGCCAGCGTCCTGATCTTCCACCGGGCAAAGACCCGGAAGGGCTGGTCCAGGATGGCCTCTCCGCTGCCGATCTCCAGCACCGAGCCCACGGGCCAGCCCATCCGCTTACAGAAGAGCTCCACCATGGCCACGGCCACGTCGCTCTGCTCCGGCTCCAGAAAACCGCAGTTCACCAGCACCGACAGGGTGGGGCGATTTTTGGACGGCGCTTCCTCCATGGCCTTGAAGGTGCGGAGCACCGGCACCGGGATGGCGTCGGCGTAGAGGGGAAAGACAAGCAGCACGTCGCTGACCGCCTCGAGCCGCTCGGCCACCGCCTTGGGATCGGCCCGGAGCAGGTCCATGCTCTCGGTCTCCAGGCCGCAGAATTGGGTGAACAGTGCCGCGTAGCGCCGGGAGTTGGACCGGGGCGCCCGGGGGCTGCCGTTGAGAATCAAAACCTTTTTCACACCCATGTCTCCACCTCCTGACGGACCGCCGCCTCCACCTGTTCCTCATTGGTGAAGCGGATCTCATAACTCTGAAAGGACATATTCTTGGCATTTCGGGCCACCAGCCGCCGGAAGAGGTCCTCTTCCTCCCGGTCCCGGGCGCCGTAGGCCACGATGGTGGCCTTCTTGGGCACCACCGCCCGCTGGACATGGTGAGTCTCCCCGTCCAGAAGGCGAATGAAGGCCTGCTGGACGGGGATGGCCCGCTCCAGCATGGTTTTCATCACTGTATCATACCCGCCGTACCGCACCCGGCTCACATAGAGGGCGGTGTCGCTCTCGGCCAGGCGGGGATAGACCTGCACCGCGTCGTCCCGGATGACACACTTGCCCGGCGTCTTGGTCCAGCAGCCGAAGCAGCCCACACAGGGGGCGATCTTCATGTGGGAGAGGTCGAAGCAGACCACGTCCGTTCTGTTCCCCAGATCCAGGGACAGGGGACGGTCGCTCAATATGATTTTCATGGTGTACACACTCCAGTTCCATTTGACATGTCCGCCCGCCGGGGCGGCCTTTTTCCGATGCGCAAAAACAGCATGCGGCATAGTCGGAACAACTATACCGCATGCTGTCAGACTTTTGCAAACCTCAAAAGAGCGCGGCGACCGGTCCGGGTCCATGCCCGTCCTCGGCCCCCGGCCGTGTTCAGGATTCCATGGCTGTATTTTTACGGGGGACAAGGACGTGGAAGATCCCCATGCCCACACTGCTCCGGCGGAGCACCGCGTCCAGGCCCACGGCCAGGGCGGCGCCGCACACCACATCCACCACCGAGTGCTGCTTGAGGAAGACAGTGGACAGGCAGATGAGCACCGACAGCACCATCAGGGACACCTGCCGCCGGCGCTCCATACTCAGCGCCCGGGACCGGGCACCGGACAGAGCCACATTTACCGTCATGAACACGTGGATGGAGGGACAGACGTTGGTGGGCGTATCGGTCTTGCGCAGCAGGATGACCAGTTGGCTGAGGATATCATCGCCGATGATGGGACGGCGCAGGAGCTGCCCGTTGGGGAAGAGGGCATAAATGGCCAGGCAGATGGTCAGGCCGATGATGGTCATCCGGCTCAGGTGGAGAAAGCTCTCCGGCTCCCGCTTATAGAAGTACCAGAACATCCCTGGCACCAGGGGGAACCAGGCCACATAAGGGATCAGAAAGGCTGCGCAGAAGGGGATATAGGCGTCCAGCTCGCTGGCAATCCAGAATTTGGGCCGCACATATTCCTCCAGCAGTGCAAAGCAGATCACATAAAAAATGAAATAAATGATGGGCACTGCCAGCATTCGGCGGCGTGTCCGCTCGTCGTGCCAATACTGTTCCATACTTGGCGGCCCCCCTTTCTTTCGATTCTATCTATGGCGGCATTTCTTTTGCAAAAAGATTTTACTCTGGTTCGGCCTGTAAATCCATAGAAATTTTCTGAAGAATTTCTTAAGCTTTCCCGGCCGGGTTTATACATTTTGATACTGCGGCAAATCTTGGAGTCTCTTCCTTTCTTCTCACTCTCTATATCGATGGGGGACTCCGTTTTGTGACAGCTCAGAGGGAGAATTTTAAAAAATTTTTTATTCCCCACTCCACGGCCCGATGGTGACCCCGGTATAATAGTGGGTGAGAATCTCCTGCCAGGTACTTCCGGCCTTGGCCATGGCGTTGGCGCCATACTGGCTCATCCCCACCCCGTGTCCGTAGCCGGTGACGGAGAAGGTGACGGCCGTATCGTCCGCCGTGACGGAAAAGCTGGCCGAACGCAGGTCGAACAGGGTCCGCAGGGCGGTGCCCTTCACGGTGACGCCCCCCACCTCCACGGTGTCCACCCCGCCGGAGGAGGTGGGCACGGCGTTCTGGAACCAGGTCTCCGGCGCCCCCGACAGATCGGCGTCGGGGTGCTGGGTGAGAAAGACAGTTTTGAACTCCTCCACCGGCACGGTGACGGTGGTATGGTAGTTGGGGACCTCCTCCCCCTCCGGGCTCTCCACGCTGGTGAGATAGGGCACGCTGCCCCCCCACACCTCCACCGAATCCAGGGTCCGCCCCGCCGCCGAGGAGAAAAAGACGGCGTCGATGGGCTGCCCCTCATAAAGGATAGCCTGTCCGTCGGTATCCGATACCGCCCGGGCGATCTTTTCTCCCCACAGCTCCGCCTGCTCTCCCCAGTTGGCGGCGGCGTCCTCCGGGGAGATATAGGCCTGACAGCAGGAGATGTCGGTACACATATCGGCGTCGGGGTGGTTGGGATTCTGACCAATGCTCATCTGATAAAGAGTGTAGGTCCGGGCAGTCACCGCCTGGGCCCGGAGGGCCTCTTCCTCAAAGGAGGCCGGCATCTCCGCCGCCACCACCCGCCATAAGTACTCCGCCATGGTGAGGGAGGCCACCGTCCCGTCGGGCATGGCCACCCGGATCAGGGTGGCTCCGTCTCCCCCGGCGCCGCTCTGGGCGGTGGGCTTCTGAATGGGCAGGGTAGCGGTGGGAAGCGGCCCGGTCTCCTCCGGCGCTTCCTCCTTCACCTCGGCCCCCAGCAGGAGCATGGGGAGCAAGAAGACAGCCAGGAGCAGCAGCAGGGCAGTGGCCGCCACAGGGCGTAACGTCCGCATCATCTCAAACCTCCACGGCCAAAAAGGGCCTTTCATGGTGTAAAGGGCTGAATTCTCGCTTGACGGGGCGGCACCCAGGGCGTAAAATGTAGGGTACTATTTTTGAGAGGGGAACCACCCATGTCCGGAGCGACACAGTCCCGTGACTTTATCCAAAGTCTATGCGGAGAATTCCAGAAGCATAACTACATCGATCCTAGCCACTATGAACACATCGACGTGAAGCGGGGGCTCCGGAACGCCGACGGGACCGGCGTCATGGCGGGCATCACCCAGATCGGCAACGTCCAGGGCTACTACATCCAGGACGGTGAGCGCGTCCCCATGGAGGGCCGGCTCATCTACCGGGGCATCAACGTGGAGGACCTGATCCACGGCTTCACTTCCGAGGGCCGCTTCGGCTTCGAGGAGACCGCCTATCTGCTTCTCTTCGGCGCCCTGCCCACCCGGCAGCAGCTCTCCGATTTCAACACCGTCCTCTCCCAGCTCCGGCCCCTGCCGGTGAACTTCACCGAGGACATGATCCTCAAGGCGCCGGGCCGGGACATCATGAACCGGCTGGGCCGGTGCATCCTGGCCCTCTACTGCTATGACGACGCCCCCGAGGACCATTCCCTGGAGAACGAGCTCCGCCAGGCCCTGGCGCTGGTGGCCCGGTGCCCCATGATCGTGGCCCACTCCTACGCCGCCAAGCGCCACTACTTCGACAACGACTCCCTCTACCTCCACCGCCCCCAGGAGGGGCTCTCCTTCGCCGAGAACTTCCTCTACGCCATCCGCCACGACAACCGCTTCACCGAGCAGGAGGCCAAGGTGCTGGACCTGTGCATGGTCCTCCACGCCGAGCACGGCGGCGGCAACAACTCCGCCTTCTCCTGCCGGGTCCTCTCCTCCTCCGGCACCGACATCTACGCCGCCGTCTCGGCGGCGGTGGGCTCCCTGAAGGGTCCCCGCCACGGCGGCGCCAACAAGAAGGTCATGGAGATGTTCCGCTACATCCAGGAGGGGGTCTCCGACTGGACCGACGACGGCCAGGTGAAGGACTTCCTCCTGCGCCTCCTCCAGCGGGAGGCCGGCGACCGCAGCGGCCTCATCTACGGCATGGGCCACGCCATCTACACCCTCTCCGATCCCCGTGCCAAGCTCCTCAAGCAGTTCGCCCGGGGCCTGGCCGAGGAGGCCAACATGGTGGAGGAATTCCAGCTGGTGGAGTCGGTGGAGCGGCTGGCCCCCGAGATCATCAACGGCGTCCGGGGCCAGAACAAGCCCATCTGCGCCAACCTGGACCTCTACTCCGGCCTGGTCTACAAGATGCTGGGCATCCCTGAGGAGCTCTACACCCCCCTCTTCGCCATGGCCCGCATGGTGGGCTGGTGCGCCCACCGGCTGGAGGAGGTCTTCAATCCCGGCAACAAGATCATCCGCCCGGCCTACAAGGCCGTGGCCCCCATGCAGCCCTTCGTCCCCCTGGACCAGCGGGGCTGACCCCTCCGGGCCAAGGATGGCCCGATCACAACACACAAGGAGGACCTCATGTCCCACCACGAACACAAATTCACCTCCTCCGCCGGCGCCGTGCTGGCGGCGGTGGGCTCCGCCGTCGGCATGGGCAATATCTGGCTCTTCCCCTACCGGGTGGGTCAGTACGGCGGCGGCGCCTTCCTCATCCCCTACTTCCTCTTCGTGGCCCTCTTCTCCTACGTGGGCCTCTCCGGCGAGTTCGCCTTCGGCCGCCTCACCGGCACCGGCGCCCGGGGCTCCTTTGACTACGCCATGCGCTCCCGGGGCTGGAAGGGGGGCAGCATTCTAGGCATTCTTCCCCTGCTGGGTGTGCTGGGCATCGCTATCGGCTACTCCGTGGTGGTGGGCTGGGTGCTGCGGTACGCCGCCGGCTCCCTCACCGGCTCTCTGCTGGCGAGTCAGCCCGACGCCTATTTTGAACAGCTGGCCGTCTCCTTCGGCTCCATCCCCTGGCACTTTATCGTCATCGCCGCCACCGTGGTCATCCTGGTGCTGGGCGTGACCGCCGGCATTGAAAAGATCAGCAAATTCATGATGCCCGCCTTCTATGTGTTCTTCCTCATCATCGCCATCCGGGTAGCCTTCCTCCCCGGGGCGGTGGAGGGCTACCGCTACCTGCTGGAGCCCGACTGGTCCTATCTCCTCAAATTCGAGACCTGGGTCATGGCCATGGGCCAGGCCTTCTTCTCCCTGTCCATCAACGGCGCCGGCATGCTCATCTACGGAAGCTATATGAAAAAGTCGGAGAACATCATCCGCCAGTCGGTGATGACCGCCATCCTGGACACCATGGCCGCCCTGCTCTCCGGCTTCGCCATCCTCCCCGCCGTCTTTGCCTTCGGCATCGCCCCCAACAGCGGCCCCTCCCTCATGTTCATCACCATCCCCCGGGTCTTTCAGCAGATGCCCGGCGGCCGCATCCTCGCCCTCTTCTTCTTTGTCTCCGTCCTCTTCGCCGGCATCACCTCCCTCATCAATATGCTGGAGGCGGTGGGCGAGTCCCTGAGCAAGGGCGTCAAGCTCCCCCGGAAGGCCGCCATGATCGTGGTGGGCTGCGTCACCTTCGGCGTCTCCCTCTTCCTGGAATCCCTCCCCGCCATGGGCTCCTGGCTGGACGCTGTCACCATCTATATCGCCCCCTTCGGCGCCGTGCTGGCCGCCGTCATGATCTACTGGGTCCTGGGCCTCAAGGCCATCCGGGCTGAGCTCATGGAGGGCCGCACTCGCCCCCTGGGTCGGGCCTTCGATTTCCTGGCCAAGTATGTCTACGTCTTTCTCTCCGCCGCCGTGCTGGTGCTGGGCATCGTCTACGGCGGCATCGGCTAGGAGGCGCCCATGAGCCTCTTCCGCTGCCCCCTGTGCGCCTCCCCCCTGACCCGGACGGACAGAACCTACACCTGCCCCAAGGGCCACAGCTTCGACCGTTCCAGGGAGGGCTATGTCCACCTCCTCCCCGCCAATCAGAAGCACGCCAAGGACCCCGGCGACGACAAAGAGATGGCCGCCGCCCGGAACCGCTTCCTCTCCGGCGGGTGGTACGCCCCCCTGCGGGAGGCCCTGTGCCGGCTCTCCCTCACCTACGCCCCCACCGGAGCGGCGGTGCTGGACGCCGGCTGCGGCGAGGGGTACTACACCGCCGGCGTCTACGCCGCCCTCTCCGAAACCGGTCAGGTGGGCCAGATGGCCGGGGTGGACCTATCGAAGCCCTCCCTGCGGTGGGCGGCCCGTCGGGAGAAAAATGTGGAGTTTGCCGTGGCCTCGGTCTACCACCTGCCGGTGGCGGACGCCTCGGTGGATCTGCTCCTCAACTGCTTCTCCCCCCTGGCCCTGGACGAGTTCCGCCGGGTCCTGCGCCCCGGCGGGGTCTACCTCTACGTGGTGCCGGCGGCACGGCACCTGTGGGAGCTCAAGGAGGTCCTCTATGACAGGCCCTACCTTAACAAAGAGGAGGACATCCCCTACGACGGTTTCTCCTACCTGGAGGTGGTGCCGGTGGAGACGGTGCTTGACCTCCCCGACCGGGACACCATCCGGGACCTCTTTTCCATGACCCCCTACCGGTGGAAGACCCCCAAGGCCGGCGCCGCCCGGCTGGAGGAGCTGGACCATCTGCGTGTGACCGCCGCCTTCCGGGTCCACGTTTTCCGTCGGGAAATGGCGTGATCGGTTGCAATTTCCCCCTTTTCGTGATATATTGACCAGCGTCAAGAACGATTTGAGGTCGCGCCTTGGAAAAAGGGCGTTTGGGTGCGGAACTGGGTTTCGCTTGCCTGTGGGAGACCTTGAATCAGGCAAGTGAGAAAGAAAGGAACATCACCCATGGAAATCAACGGCGAGCAGGTAAATGAAATCGTCCGCTACGACCAACTGGGGCTCTCCCCGGAGATCATGCGGGCATTGGACAAAAAGGGCTATGTCCAGGCCACCCCCGTCCAGGGCGGCGCCATCCCCTATTTCATGAAATGGCAGGACGTCATCGCCAAAGCCCCCACCGGCACCGGCAAGACCTTTGCCTTCGGCATCCCCATGGTGGAGCACATCGACCCGGAAAACGACGCCGTCCAGGGCCTGGTGCTGGCCCCCACCCGGGAGCTAGCCATCCAGATCATGAACGAGCTGCGGGACCTCTGTGAGTTCAAGGAGGGGGTCCGGGCCGTGGTCCTCTACGGCGGGCAGCCCATCGATCGGCAGATCAACCAGCTCAAGAAGCGGCCCCAGATCGTGGTGGCCACCCCTGGCCGGCTCATGGACCACATGAAGCGGCGCACCGTCCGGCTGGACCAGGTCCAGACCGTGGTGCTGGATGAGGCCGACCGGATGCTGGACATGGGCTTCATCCACGACGTCACCCGCATCCTGGACCAGATCAAACACCGCCGGAACATGGGCATGTTCTCCGCCACCATCTCCCGGGAGGTCATGGACATCTCGTGGGTGTACCAGCGGGACCCGGTGGAGATCATCGTCCGGCCCGACGAGCAGAACAAGCCCGACATCCAGCAGTACCGCATCGACGTAGACCGGAATGAAAAGGCGGAGATCACCGCCCGGATTCTGGACGCCGCCGGCTATGAGCGGGCCATCGCCTTCTGCAACACCAAGAACATGACCGACCGGCTCACCGGCCTGCTGCGGATGCGGGGCATTACCTGCGAGGCCATCCACGGCGACATCCAGCAGTCGGTGCGGGAGAAGACCTTGGGCAAGTTCCGCCGGGGCGAGCTCCGGGTGCTGGTGGCCACCGACGTGGCCGCCCGGGGCCTGGACATCGACGACGTGGACGTGGTCTTTAACTACGACGTCCCCGACGAGACGGAGTACTACGTCCACCGCATTGGCCGCACCGGCCGGGCCAAGCGCCACGGCGTGGCCTACACCCTGGTGTCCACCATCACCGAGGCCATGCGCCTGGACGACATCCAGAAGATCACCAAAAGCGACATCCACCGCCTCAAGTACGAAAATGGCACCCTCCTGGACCTGGAGGAGGAGCAGAAGTAAGGGGCGGTCCGGTTTTCATGTATTTTTAAGCTTTCCCCAAAGATTTTTTCATGTGAATCTGGCATACTAGGGACAGATAAGGAGGGGCCCAATATGGATGAACCGAAGAAACTCTACCGTACGGAACACGGCGCCGCTATGCTCTGCGGCGTGTGCGGCGGCATCGCCGAATACTTCAACATCGATCCCAGCATTGTCCGTCTGCTGTGGGCAGCCCTGGTGATCATGGGCGGCACCGGCATCCTGCTCTATATCATCGCCGCCATCGTCCTGCCCAGGAAGAGCCAGGTCTATCCCGGCTATTGACGGGTCGCAGTCCGCCGGCCGCGCTCCCTTGTGTAGCGCGGCCTTTTCTGTTTTTGTGGTTTAGACCGGGACCTTTTGTGCCATACTGGAAAACAGGCCCAGAAACAAACCCTTGCGCGATCTTTCCCGCCGTGATACACTGCTTTCAAAGAATACCCAAGGAGATTGTCATTTATCATGATCGAATTTCAGAAACCCCAGCTCACCGACAAGCCCTGGGTGGACGAGCTGCTGCGCAGGGCGGACCACCGGGGCTGCGAGTACAACTTTACCAACCTCTTCGTCTGGAGCGACGCCTACGACCAGCGCATCGCCCGGGTAGGAGACTTTCTGGTGACCCATCTGTGTGGCGCGCTGGGTTGCTCTTACATCTACCCCGCCGGTTCCGGCGACATCGCTCCCGTCCTCACCGCCCTGGAACAGGATGCCGCGGAGCGGGGCGTCCCCTTCCGTCTGGTCTGCCTCACCCAGCCCCAGATTCAGGAGCTGGACGGCCTCTTCCCCGGCCGCTTCACCTTTGAGGCCGACCGGGACGGCTTTGACTACCTCTACGACATCGACCGCCTGGCCGACCTGGGCGGCAAAAAGCTCCACGCCAAGCGCAACCACATCAATCGCTTCATCGAGAACAACCCCTCCTGGGTCTACGAGGACATCACCCCCGAGACGCTGCCCGAGTGCCTGGAGATGGATAAGGAATGGTACCGCCTCAGCATGATCCGGGAGGGTCTGGCCGAGGAGCGGGACCTGGGCGACGAGGGCCGCGCCCTCCGCCTGGCCATGGAGCACTACCATTCCCTTGGCCTGGAGGGCGGACTCATCCGGGTCTACGGCGAGGTGGTGGCCTTCACCATGGGAGACCTCCTCTCCTCCGACACCTACGACGTCCACTTTGAAAAGGCCTACGGCGAGCTCCAGGGCGCCTACGCCATGATCAACCGGGAGTTCGCCCGGCGGGTCCGGCAGCGCCACCCCCAGGTACGCTACCTCAACCGTGAGGACGACATGGGGGTGGAGGGGCTCCGCAAGGCCAAGGAGTCCTATTACCCCGACCTCATGGTGGAGAAATACTCCGCCTCCCCGGCGTGAGCCAGCCGGATACCGTCAGAAAGGAGCGAATATCCCATGATCGAGATCCGTCCCGCCCGTCCGGAGGAGATCCCTCGCCAGAAGGAGCTCTGGAAGCTGGCCTTCGGCGATGACGACGCCTACATCGACTACTTCTACGCCCACGGCGAGGAGAGCCAGGTGCTCCTCCTGCTGGAGGACGGCGTGGTGTGGACCATGGTGGCCCTCTTCCCGGTGACGGTGACCCTCCCCCAGGGGGAGGCCCTCTCTTCGGCCTACATCTACGCCCTGGCCACCCACCCCGACGCCCGGAAAAAGGGCTTCGGCCGGTTCATCCTCAACTACGTGGACTACTACCTCCAGGAGTCCGGGAAGGACTGCGTCACCATCGTGCCCGCCGAGCCCTCCCTCTACAAATACTTCGCCACCACCGGCTTTGAACCCACCTTCTCCACCCGGAAGGTGGAGCTGCTCCGGGAGATGGTGGCCCAGCCCGCCCAAGGGGACGCCATTGCCTCCGTCACCCCCGCCCAGTACAACGCCCTCCGGGAGCAGCTCCTGGACGGCAGTCTGCGGGTCACCTACCGAGACGCCCTGATCGCCTACCAGCAGGGCCTCTCCCGCATGGAGCACGGCGACCTCTTCCATCTCACTGTCTCCGGCAAGGAGGGCCTGGCCGCCGCCGAGTATCTGGATGAGGACACGGTGCTGGTCAAGGAGCTCCTCCTTCCCCCCTCCGCCCAGGCCGGCGGCGCCGCCCTCCTGGCCTCCCGGATGCCTGCCCGCCGCTACCACCTGCGCACCCCCCCATTCTGGGACGGCCTCACCGGCAGCTATCTCCAGTCCTTCGCCATGATCAAGTGGTATCGCCCTGAGCTGGCCAAGGCCTGGCGGGAATACCGCCGGGGCTACATGGGCCTGGGCTTTGACTGACCTTTTTCCGCCTCTGCCGGCGGCCGGGTTTTACCCGACCGCCGGCATTTTGCATCTTTATTCACGCTTTACTGCATTACTTTTTTAAATCGCTACAGAAAAGGAAAAATCGAAGTACAAAACATAGCGTTTTTGTTCTCCTCTGGAGCACATTTGCAGGATTCCAAAAAGATTCCATCAATTTGAAGGCGTATTTCCCTTGACGGACAAAAGTTTATGGTATAGAATATATAGAACTGCGCATGGGGTATTTTCCTCATTGTGAAATAAAAAATATACAGAATACAGAAAAGTGGGAAGTGAAGAAATGGCAAAATACATTTTGAAAAGAGTGCTGATGGCCGTGATCACGCTGTTTATCGTGATCTGCCTCACTTTTTTCCTGATGAATGCCGTTCCGGGCAATCCCTGGCTGTCTGAGAAGACCCCGACTCAGGCCACCATCGATGCCCTGAATGCAAAGTACGGCCTGGATCAGCCGGTGATCGTACAGCTTGGCAAGTACCTGGAGAACCTGGCCCATCTGGACTTCGGCACCTCCATCAAAATGCAGAAGGACCGGCCGGTGCTGGACATCATCACCACCATGTTCCCCATCTCGGCGGGCATTGGCGCCATCGCCATCTCGTGGGCCATATTGGTAGGCGTCCCATTGGGGTGTCTGGCGGCCTACAAGCGCGGCACCTGGGTGGACAGCCTGCTGCGGGTGATCTGTACGCTGGGTATTTCCATGCCCGGTTTCGTCATCGCCACCATACTGCTCCACATCCTGACCGGCGGCATTGAGGGGCTCAAGCTCTTCCCCACCATGTTCGACGGCACGGCAAAGAGCTATGTGTTGCCCTGTCTGGCCCTGGGCTTCTACCCCATGTGCTACCTGTCCCGCCAGACCCGGACCGCCATGCTGGACGCCATCAACCAGGAGTATATCAAGACCGCCCGGGCCAAGGGCCTGAAGAACAAGAAGATCATCTTCAAGCACGCCCTGCGCAACGCCCTTATCCCGGTCATCACCTATCTTGGCCCCCAGATCGCCTTTACCCTGTGCGGCGGCTTCGTGGTGGAGAAGGTCTTCTCCATCCCCGGCCTGGGCCGCTACTTTATCTCCTCCATCCAGAACCGTGACTACCCCCTTATCATGGGCACCACCATCTTCCTGGCCGCCTTTATCATCGTGATGAACCTGATCGTGGACCTCCTTTACAAGCTGGTGGATCCCCGCATCAATCTTGCAAAGGGAGGGAACTGATCCATGGCAGAAAAGAAGAAAAAGCAGCCCTTCGGCTCCCTCCGTCCCGACGTGGACGACATCCTGGACTGGAACAACCTGCCCCAGGACGCCTTTGAGCCGGCCAGCAGCACCGAGAAGGAGAGTTTTATCCAGGACCGGGAGAGCGTCTCCTACTGGAAAGACGCCTGGCGCCGCCTGCGCCGTAACAGGGTGGCCATGGTGGCCATGGTCATCGTCATCCTCATCGGCCTCTTCGCCTTTGTGGGGCCCCTGTTCGTCCCCTACACCTACGACCAGGTCATTTCCGGCGCCAATAACATCCACCCCTGGCATTATTCCCTGGAGGACCAGGCCGCCATCAGCGCCTATATCGAGGAGCACACCGGCACCGCCAACCTCTCTCCCGATGAGGCGGTGGCCCAGGCCGAGGCCGAGGCCGAGGCCCGTGGTGAGACCCTCTCTCCCGTAGAGGCCGCCAAGATCCGCGCCACTGCTAAGGCCAACCAGGGCAAGGGCGAGGAGAACGTCACCGAGAAGGACGCCGCCAAGGCCCTGGGCATCAAAGTCAAGCCCTTCGGCTACACCCAGGCCGAGCTGGAGCGCATGGCCGCCGGCGAGTCCGTCTTCCCCCACGTCTTCGGCTGCGACAACCAGGGCCGTGACATCATGGTGCGTACCATGATCGGTGCCCGTGTTTCCATGATCGTCGGCATCTGCTGCGCCATCATTGTGCTGGTGATCGGCGCCCTCTACGGCTCCATCTCCGGCTACTGCGGTGGCAAGGTGGACGCCGTCATGCAGCGCATCGTAGAGATCATCTACACCATCCCCGAGGTCCTCGTCATCCTGCTGCTGGGCTCCACCCTGAAGCCCATCTTTGAGGAGTTCCAGAACTCCGGCGATGGCTTTTTACAGCAGATGGTGACCCTGCTGGGCGCCAACCTCATCTCCATCTTCATCACCTTCGGTCTCCTTTATTGGGTGACCATGTCCCGTCTCATCCGCGGCCAGATCCTCCAGCTCAAGCAGCAGGAGTACGTCACCGCCGCCCGGGCCCTGGGCGCCTCCGGCGGGCGCATCATCAAGCGCCACCTGCTCCCCAACTGCATTGGCCAGATCGTGACCACTACCTTCCTGCAGATCCCCTCGGCTATCTTTACCGAGTCCTTCCTCTCCTTCCTGGGTATGGGTGTTACCGCCCCTATGACCAGTCTGGGATCCATGTGCTCCGACGCCCTGGGCGGCCTGAGCACCTATCCCTACCGCCTGTTTATCCCCGCCGCCATCCTGAGCCTCATGATCCTGTGCCTGAACCTCTTTGGTGACGGTCTCCGGGACGCTCTGGATCCCCGGCTGAAGAAATAAGAGAGGAGGAGACTCAATGGAAAACAATCAGAAGACCGGCAAGCTGCTGGAAGTAAAGGATCTCCACGTCTCCTTTTTCACCCCCGCCGGCGAGGTAAAGGCCGTGGGCGGTATCAGCTATGACCTCAACTACGACGAGGTCATGGGTATCGTGGGCGAATCCGGCTCCGGCAAGAGCGTGGAGGCCTACTCCATCATCGGCCTCCTCCAGTCCCCCGGCAAGGTCATCGGCGGCTCCATCACCCTGGAGGGTGAGGACGTGCTGGCCAAAACCAAAGACGAAATGGTGGCTCTGCGTGGCTCTAAGGTAGCCATGATCTTCCAGAACCCCATGACCTGCCTCAACCCCGTCTACACCATCGGCAATCAGCTCATCGAGGCCCTGAAGGCCCACGACAAGCACGTCTCCAAAGAGGAGGCCGCCAAGCGGGCCATGGAGATGCTGGAGCTGGTGGGCATCAACAACGTGGAAAAGCGGATGAAGCAGTACCCCCACGAGCTCTCCGGCGGCATGCGTCAGCGCGTCATGATCGCCATGGGCCTCATCTGCCACCCCCAGCTGCTCATCGCCGATGAGCCCACCACCGCCCTGGATGTGACCATCCAGGCCCAGATCCTGGAGCTCATGAAGGACCTGCAGAAAAAGACCCACATGGGCATCATCTTCATCACCCACAACCTGGGCGTGGTGGCCGAGATCTGCGACAAGGTCTCCGTCATGTACGCCGGCAAGATGGTGGAGCAGGGCCCCGTGGACGACATCTTCTACAAGCCCGGCCACCCCTACACCATGGGTCTGCTGCGCTCCATGCCCCGTGTGGACGCCGAGAGCTATGAGCGCCTCATCCCTATTGAGGGCTCTCCCGTGGACATGCTCAATCCCCCCGAGGGCTGCCCCTTCGCCCCCCGGTGTGAGCACGCCATGAAGATCTGCCTGCAAAAGATGCCCCCCTACGTGGAACTGGGCGACAACCACCGCGCTGCCTGCTGGCTGCGGGTGCAGGATCAGATCGAAAAGGAAAAAGCCGGCAAGACTGAGAACAAGGAGGTGGGCGACAATGGCTGAGAACCGGGACATCCTGGTACAGGTGGACCACCTGACCAAGTACTTTCCTGTCAAGGGCATGAAGGGCCCCGGCGTCCAGGCCGTGGAGGACGTCTCCCTCTTCATCAAGCGGGGCGAGACCCTGGGCCTGGTGGGCGAGTCCGGCTGTGGCAAGACCACCCTGGGCCGCACCATCCTGCGGCTCCATGAGCCCACCTCCGGCTCCATCATCTACGACGGCGTGCCCATCTACGAGCACGAGTACCCCTTTGAGCGCCAGACGATCTCCGTCAAGGAGAAGGATGGCACCGAGCATCAGCGCTCCGTGCTGGTGAAGAAGGCGGTCCCCCGTGAGAAGGCCGTGGACATGCTCCCCTACCGGCGGAAGATGCAGATCATCTTCCAGGACCCCTCCGCCTCTCTGGACCCCCGTATGACGGTGGGCGAGATCATCGGCGAGGCCCTGGACATCCACAAGCTGTGCGCCAGCAAGGCCGAGCGTACCGAGCGTATCAAAGAGCTCCTCAGCATGGTGGGTCTGAACACCGAGCACGCCAACCGCTATCCCCACGAGTTCTCCGGCGGTCAGCAGCAGCGTGTGGGCATTGCCCGCGCCCTGGCCGTGAAGCCCGAGTTCATCGTCTGCGATGAGCCCATCTCCGCCCTGGACGTGTCCATCCAGTCCCAGGTGGTCAACATGCTGGAGGATATGCAGAAGGATCTGGGCCTCACCTATCTGTTCATCGCCCATGACCTCTCTGTGGTGCGCCACATCTCCAACCGCATCGGCGTCATGTACCTGGGCACCCTGGTGGAGCTGGCCGAGAGCTATGAACTCAACCGCCACCCCATCCACCCCTACACCAAAACCCTGCTGTCCGCCGTGCCGGTGCCCGACCCCGAGGTGAGCCGCACCCGTCAGCGCATCGTGCTCCAGGGCGACATCCCCTCCCCCATGAATCCCCCCTCCGGCTGCCGGTTCCACACCCGCTGCCCCTATGCCACCGAGAAGTGCAAGGAGGCCGTCCCCCAGCTCAAAGAACACGCCCCCGGCCACTGGGCTGCGTGTCATCTGCTGGGCTAAGGCGCTGCGCATATTCCCGGATTGTCCTGTCCTGTTTCACCAGACAAAGCGCGTCTTCCCACTGTTTTCTTTCTTTACAGAATTGTTACAGACGTGTTATAATGGCGTTGTATCCCCCAAAAGACCATGGTCTTTTGGCGTCCGCTGTGCGGACGCCGGCAGGCATGGCCCGGTATGTATTGTGTATCTCGCCACCGGGCGAAACGATACAAAAAATGAAAAGATGGAGGTCCAATCATGAAGAAGACGAAGCAACTGTCTCTGCTTCTGTCCGGAGCCCTCGCGTTCGGCCTGCTGGCCGGCTGCGGCGGCGGCACCACCAGCACCCCCGCTCCCACTGAGAGCGGTGCGCCCAGCACGGATGCCTCCGGCGAAGCCTTTGAGCTGACCCTCAACATCGCTTCCGAGCCCCAGACCATCGATCCCGCCCTGAACTCCACTGTGGACGGCGCCATCATGATCAACCACATGTTCGAAGGCCTGATGCGCTGGGAGGATTCCGGCGCTGAGACTGTGGGCTCCGACGGCACCTGCACCAACGCCCAGCTGGGCTACGGCCAGGCCGAGAGCTACGACAAGGTGTCCAACGAGGACGGCACCGTCACCTACACCTTCCACCTCCGCGACGGCATCAAGTGGTCCGACGGTCAGGACGTGACCGCCAACGACTTCGTGTTCTCCTGGCAGCGCCTGGTGGACCCCGCCACCGCCGCTGACTACTCCTACATGATCGACTGCGTGGTCAACGCCAACGCCATCATGAACGGCGAGATGGAGCCCAGCGAGCTGGCCGTGTCCGCTCCCGACGACAAGACCTTCGTGGTCACCATCACCTCCGATCTGCCCTACTTCACTGAGATCTGCGCCTTCCCCGCCACCTTCCCCGTGCGCGAGGACATCGTGAGCGACAGCCAGTGGACCTACAGCCCCGACACCTACATCTCCAACGGCGCCTACAAGTTGACCAGCCGTGTGACCAACTCCGAGATCGTCATGGAGCCCAACGAGTACTACTACGGCGTTGACTCCCTGGGTCCCGACAAGATCACCTTCAAGCTGATGGACGACGCCAACGCCATGCTGTCCGGCTTTAACTCCGGCGAGCTGGACTTCATCGAGAGCATGCCCACCGACGAGGTGGCCGGCCTGCTGGCCTCCGGCGATCTGAAGATCGTGGACTACATCGGCACCTACTATGTCTGCTACCAGACCCAGAAGGCCCCCTTCGACGATCCTCGCGTCCGTCAGGCCTTCACTCTGGCCGTTGACCGCACCTATATCGTGGAGCAGATCACCCAGACCGGTCAGGTCGAGGCTGGCGGCTACGTCCCCGCCGGTATCTATGACGCTGCCGGCGCCACTGGCGACGACTTCCGCACCGTGGGCGGCGACTACTACGCTCCCACCGACGCCGACTACGAGGCCAACTGCGAGAAGGCCCGTGAGCTGCTGGCTGAGGCCGGTTACCCCAACGGCGAGGGTTTCCCCGTTGTCACTTACCTCTACAACACCGACGACAGCCACAAGGCCGTGGCCGAGGCCCTGCAGAGCATGTGGCAGACCCAGCTGGGCGTGACTGTACAGCTGGACAACCAGGAGTGGGCCACCTTCCTGCAGAACCGTAAGGACGGCGACTACTCCATCGCCCGCAACGGCTGGATCGCCGACTACAACGATCCCATGTCCTTCCTGGATATGTGGCTCACCGGCGGCGGCAACAACGATGCCCAGTACTCCAACCCCGACTATGATGCTCTGATCCAGCAGGCCAAGGCCGCCACCGATCCCGCCCAGCGCATGGAACTCATGCACCAGGCTGAGGATATGCTGGTCGGTCAGGACTGGGTCGTCAACCCCCTGTACTTCTACACCCAGAAGTACATGCTGGCCGACGGCATCCAGGGCATGTACTACACCCCCCTGGGCTACTTCTTCTTCGACCACTGCACCCAGGGCTGAGTTTCTCAGCTGACCGGAACCGGGCCGCCGACTGGCGGCCCGGTCCTTTTTTGCCGCCCCTTTTATCCAACCTGACCAGCCTATTCATTTATTCATCGGTATTCTATTCATCTTGCATAAATTCGCAAAAAATCCGAAAATCGCTCTTGAATTGGCGGGACAACTGTTGTATAATCATACGCAATGAATGACCTATACAGGTCAAGAGGAGAGAATGAACATGAAGAACATGAAGAAACTGCTCTGTGTGGCTCTGGGCGCCGCCCTGAGCGTCAGTCTGCTGGCCTCCTGCTCCGGCGGCTCCAGCTCCACCCCCGCCCCCGAGACCACTACCCCTGCCGAGACCACTCCCGCTGAGACCACCCCCGCCGAGACTGCGGCTGCCGGCGATCTGTCCTCCGCTCTGATTGAGGACGGCAAGCTCATCATGTCCACCAACGCCCAGTTCCCCCCCTATGAGATGGTGGCCGACGGCGAGGGCTTCAACGGCACCGGCTTCGAAGGCATCGACATTGAGATCGCCTCCGCCCTGGCCGACAAGCTGGGCCTGGAGCTGGTCATCGACGACATGGAGTTTGACTCCGCCCTGCTGGCCGTCCAGAACAACGCCGCCGACATGATGCTGGCTGGCCTGAGCTACTCCGAGGACCGTGACGAGGTCATGGACTTCACCGACTCCTACGCCACCGGCGTGCAGGTGGTCATCGTGAAGGACGGCTCCGACGTGACCATGGACAACCTGGGCGATTACATGATCGGCACCCAGCGCGGCACCACCGGCTACATCTATGCCTCCGACACTCCTGAGAACGGCGGCTACGGCGAGGACCACGTCATTGCCTACGACAACGGCGCCACCGCTGTGCAGGAGCTGATCAACGGCACCATCGACGCCGTCATCATTGACCAGGCTCCCGCTGAGGAGTATGTGGCTGCCAACGCCGACGCCGGCCTCACCATCCTGGACGGCGCCTGGGTGGAGGAGCAGTACTGCGTGGCCGTGGACGAGGGCAACACCGTCCTGCTGGACGCCCTGAACAACGCCCTCAACGAGCTCATCAACGACGGCACTGTGCAGACCATTATCGACAAGTACATCACCGCAGATTAATCGCAGGCGTACAACATTTCCGCTGAAAGGAGCGGCCCTCCGGCCGCTCCTTTTGGCCTGTTCATTCAGAGAGTAAGAGAGAGGAGCGAGCCATGGGCTTCACGCAGCTGTATGAGACCTTCAATGGCCTGGAGGACCCGAACTTTTGGCAGGATGCCTACATGAAGTTCTATAAGGCCTGGTTCGAGGCCGACCGCTGGCAGCAGTACTTCAAGGGTCTGGGCACCACCATCCAGGTGACGGTGATCGCCCTGCTGATCGGCGTGGTGCTGGGCGTGGTGGTGGCCATGATCCGCACGGCCCACGACCAGCAGCGCCTGGGCGTCCACAACCCCCTGCTGGGATTGGTGAACCTGGTCTGCAAGATCTATGTCACCGTGATCCGTGGCACCCCCATGATGGTGCAGCTGCTGATCATGGGTCTGGTCATCTTCGCCAGCAACCGGAACAAGACCATGATCGGCGCCCTATCCCTGGGCATCAACTCGGGGGCCTATGTGGCCGAGATCATCCGGGGCGGTCTCATGTCCCTGGACCCCGGCCAGATGGAGGCTGGTCGCTCCCTGGGCCTGGGCTACATGGACACCATGCGCTTCATCGTTATTCCGCAGGCCTTCAAGGCCATCCTCCCATCCCTTGGGAACGAGTTCATTACCCTGCTCAAGGACACCTCTCTCATCAGCGTCGTCGGCGGCAAGGAGATCGTCTACTTTGCCCAGGCCATCATCACCCGGACCTATGAGACCATGTACCCCTACCTCATCACCGCTGTCATGTACCTTATCATGGTCCTGATCTTCACCTGGCTCCAGAGCAAGCTGGAAAGGAGGCTGCGCCAAAGTGATCGACGTTAAACACCTGAGCAAATCCTTCGGCAACCACCTGGTCCTGGACGACATCAGCGAGAGCATCCAGGAGGGGGAGAAGGTAGTCATCATCGGGCCCTCCGGCTCCGGCAAGTCCACCTTCCTGCGCTGCCTCAACCTGCTGGAGGAGCCCACCAAGGGCACCATCACCTTTGACGGCACCGAGATCACCGATCCCAAGGTGGATATTGACGCCGTCCGCCGTCAGATGGGTATGGTCTTTCAGCACTTCAATCTCTTCCCCAACATGACCATCCGGAAAAACATCACCCTGGCGCCGGTGCGCACCAAGCTCATGGGCCAGGCCGAGGCCGACGACACCGCCACCGCCCTTCTCAAGCGGGTGGGCCTGGAGGAGAAGGCGGACGCCTACCCCGCTCAGCTCTCCGGCGGCCAGAAGCAGCGCATCGCCATCGTCCGGGCCCTGGCCATGAAGCCCAAGGTCATGCTCTTTGACGAGCCCACCTCCGCCCTGGACCCCGAGATGGTGGGCGAGGTGCTGGACGTCATGAAGCAGCTGGCCGACGAGGGTATGACCATGGTGGTGGTCACCCACGAGATGGGCTTTGCCCGGGAGGTGGGCAGCCGAGTCCTCTTCATGGACGGCGGCCACATCCTGGAGCAGAACGAGCCCCACGCCTTCTTTGCCAACCCCAAGGAGCCCCGGACCATCGAGTTTTTGTCCAAGGTCCTCTAAATACACGAAAAGCGGACGCCTCCGGCGTCCGCTTTTTTGCATTAAAGCGCACTTGAAAAAAAGAAGCAAAACGGGTAAGATTAAGGTGATAAAATGAAAAAGCGAGGACCGAACCATGATCTTTGACACCCACGCCCACTACTATGACGACGCCTTTGACGCCGACCGGGACGCCCTGCTCTCCGCTCTGCCGGGCAAGGGGGTGGCCCTGGTGGTCTGCCCCGGCTGCGACCTGGAGAGCTCCAGGCAGTGTGTGGACCTGGCGGAGAAATACGACTACATCTATGCCGCCGTGGGCTTCCACCCGGAGAACCTGGAGGGGGCCGCCCTTACCGACCTGGACGCCATTCGGGACCTGGCCGGACACCCAAAGGTGAAGGCCATCGGCGAGGTGGGGCTGGACTACTACTGGGTCAAAAGCCCGGAGGACCGGACCTTCTCCCGGGACTTTTTCGATGCCCAGCTCTCCCTGGCCGAGGAGCTGGACCTGCCCGTCATCGTCCACGACCGGGACGCCCACAAGGACTGTCTGGATATCGTCAGGGCCCATCCCAACGCCCGGGGTGTCTTTCACTGCTGCGCCCTCAGCGCCGAGGATGCCAAAGTGGTACTGGACCGGGGCTGGATGCTCTCCTTCACCGGCAATATCACCTTTGCCAACGCCCGCCGGGCGCCGGAGGTCATCCGCTGCGCCCCCATGGACCGCATCATGCTGGAGACCGATGCACCCTACATGGCGCCGGTCCCCCACCGGGGGGAGCGCTGTGACTCCAGCCTCATTCCCATCACTGCCGCCACCATCGCCCAGCTCAAGGGCCTCACAGTGGAGGAGGTCCTTGCCATCACTCTGGACAATGGAAAACGGTTTTTCGATATTACCTGAGGAGGGAGCGATATGGAGACCATCACCTACGAGTATGAAAATGCCCTATACGTCAACCTGACCAACCGCTGTGACTGCTCCTGCGTCTTCTGCCTGCGGCACAACGGCCACAAGGGTTCCATCTACGCCGACGACCTGTGGCTGGACCACGAGCCTACCCGCGAGGAGGCTCTCCGGGACCTGCTGGACCGGGACCTGCCCAGCTACCGGGAGCTGGTCTTCTGCGGCTTTGGGGAGCCTACCTACCGCATCGACGACATCCTGTGGCTGGTGGACGAGCTCAAGCGGACGGTGCCCGGCCTGCCGCCGGTGCGCATCAACACCAACGGACATGCCAACCTCCTCCACGGCCGGGACGTATGTCCCGACCTCAAAGGGCGCATTGACGTGCTCTCCATCTCCCTCAACGGGTCCACTCCGGAGGAGTACCTGGCCGTCACCCAGCCCCGGGATGGCATTCTGGCCTGGAAGTCCATGCTGGATTTCACCCGGGAGGCGGCAAAGTATGTGCCCACGGTGATGATGACCGTGGTGGACAAGGACAAGACCCCGGATGAGATCGATCAGTGCCGTGCCCTCTGCGAGAGCCTGGGCGCCCATCTCCGTGTCCGCGCCTACATCCCCGATTAGCCCTTTTTCTTGTAAGAAAAAGGGCCAAAAAGAACTTGGACAGCGCTCTGCACGCCCTGCCCAACCGGCGCAGCTGCCCGCTAAGGATACAAAATGAAAAATCCGCCCACGCCGCTCGACCGCGGCGTGGGCGGATTCCATTTTTCTCTGCTGATTACACGTTGAACCGGAACAGGATGATATCGCCGTCCTGAACCACGTACTCCTTGCCCTCGGACCGCACCAAGCCCTTTTCCTTGGCGGCGTTCATGGAGCCGTTGGCCTTCAGGTCCTCGAAGGAAACCACCTCGGCACGGATGAAGCCCCGCTCGAAGTCGGAGTGGATCTTGCCGGCAGCCTGGGGGGCCTTGGTGCCCTTCCTGATGGTCCAGGCCCGGCACTCGTCCTCGCCGGAGGTCAGGTAAGAGATGAGGCCCAGCAGGGCGTAGCTGGCCTTGATGAGCCGGTCCAGGCCGGACTCGGCGATGCCCAGGTCCTCCAGGAACATGGCCTTTTCGTCCGGCTCCAGCTGGGCGATCTCAGCTTCCAGCTGGGCACACACCGGGATCACCTGGGCGCCCTCGTCGGCGGCCACCTTGGCCACCTGCTGGTAGTAGTCCACGTTCTCATAGTCGGAGAAGCCCGCCTCGTCCAGGTTGGCGGCATAGATCACCGGCTTCAGGGAGAGCAGCTCCGACTGGGCGATGAGAGCGGCGTCGTCCTCATCACACTGGTAGGAGCGGGCCGACTTGCCCTCGTTGAGCCAGTCCATGAGCCCCTGGAGCACCTGAGCCTCGTGGGCAGCCTTCTTGTCACCGGTCTTGCCCATCTTGGCACACTTGTCCATGCGCCGCTGGACCATCTCCATGTCGGCCATGATGAGCTCGATGTCGATGATCTCGATGTCACGGAGGGGATCGGTGGAACCCTCCACGTGAATGACGTTGGGGTCGTCAAAGCAGCGGACCACGTGGACGATGGCATCGGTGGCCCGTATGTTGGACAGGAACTTGTTGCCCAGGCCCTCGCCCTTGGAGGCGCCCTTCACCAGTCCTGCGATGTCCACAAACTCGATGACGGCGGGGGTGGTCTTCTTGGGGTGGTAGAGCTCGGAGAGCCAGTCCAGACGGCTGTCCGGCACGGCCACCATGCCCACGTTGGGGTCGATGGTGCAGAAGGGGTAGTTGGCGCTCTCGGCGCCGGCGTTGGTGATGGCGTTGAACAGGGTGGACTTGCCCACGTTAGGAAGGCCGACAATACCTAATTTCATCTATCTTTGCATCTCCTCATCCTGGATGATCTTCCTCGTCATGGCGGAAGCACCCTTCCGCCCAAAAAAGCGTGATATATTATACCACAGCGCCGGTTTTTTCACAATAGCCACCCTCTCACCATTTCCCTTGTCCTGCCGCGGTTACAAATTTTTCTTCTCCCTATTGACTATTTCAAAAACTTGTACTATCATAGCAATAACGATTCTTATTATTGTTAATAAATGGAGGCTTACATATGGAACTGAAAGGATCTCGTACCGAACAAAATCTGATGGCCGCCTTCAGCGGCGAGTCCATGGCCCGGAACAAGTATCTCTTCTTTGCCGACAAGGCCCGGCAGGAGGGCCACCCGGAGGTGGGGGAGCTCTTTGAGCAGATGGCTCAGAACGAGGGCATCCACGGCAAGCTCCTCTACCAGAAACTCAAGGGAGTTGGCTCCAGCGCCGCCAATCTCCAGGAGGCCATCCAGGGCGAATACGGTGAGTGGAGCAGCATGTACCCCTCCTTTGCTGACACCGCCCGGGAGGAGGGCTTTGAGGCCATCGGCACCCTCTTTGATCAGATTTCCAAGATCGAAAAAGACCACGAGTTCCGCTTCCTCGCCGCTCTGGCCAAGCTGAGCGCCTCCGGCTCCAAAACCACCGCCCCTGCTGCCCCTGCCGCTCCAGCACCCACCAAGATGGTCACCGTGGCCGGTTACCGCTGCATGTTCTGCGGCGCTACCTTTGAGGAGCGCCCCGACGTGTGCCCCGTCTGTGAGGCCATCGGCTCCTTTGAAAACACCACCATTCAGAAAAAGGTGGACGGCTGAGTTTCCTCCGCCGCCGCGTACAAGCGCCGCAGACCATGCCACACTGGGCATGGTCTGCGGCGCTTTTTATTCCTCCGGTAGATCGGCACGGGTCCATCTGTGTCGATCCGTTTCCCTCTTGTACCAGATCAGACAGCAGAAAATGTACGTTTTACAGTTAGGCACTTCTTTCTCCTGTTCCGTCAGACCGTTTTTTCGTCGATAACTGCCCGAAGCGGTTCGTCCAGCAGGTCGGCGAAGGGCCGGTCCACATACCACTGCCCCCGCAGCCAGTCCCCGTCTGGCGTGGAGATGCTCCAGCTGTTCCGACTCAGGTAGAAATCCACATCCCGTCCGTCAGAGAAGCTTACATGGAGAGTGGTGATGTCCTCCGCCGGCTTCCCGTCGAACCACCAGTAGTTCCGCAGCTCCACGGCGCTCAGCTTTTCCAAAAAGTCCTCCGCCCCGCCATCATAAACCGTGACGGGTTCCCCCTCCTCCTTCACCTGCCAGTCACCGTCGGGGTCCCACCGGAGGTCCGTGATGCCGTTCTCCCCCTCCACCCAGAGGGAGACGCCGTAAACCGACGCCGCCGGGTCCCAGCCGGGCAGCTGCTCCACCCGCAGGGTGCGGAAGTCGAAGCCCAGGAAAATGACTAGCGCCGCCGCACACCCTGCGGCGACGATTCCCTTCCACCTTCGGCACTGCCGGGCGGCCAGGCAGGCCACCACGAAGAGGAGCAGCAGCACGGCGATCAGGCACACGCCCCCCGTCCGCTGGGGCGGCGTCTTGGTGTCCCATGTATACAAATACCCGATGACCTCAAATATCAGCAGGAGCAGACACGCATCTCCCATCCGGGAGGGCTCCTTCCACATTGCCCGCATGTTTTCTCGCCCCTCTCCCTCTTTTGTGCCTCCATTCTATCACGGCAAAGGGACCGGGGCAACGGCTTTCCACCCTCAGAGCTCCTCCAGCAGACGCCGGACCGTCTGGGCGCTCTCCCGGCTCTCTGCCGCCAGGTCCAGCCACAGGTTGGCCAGGTCGCCGTCCTCCGCCCGTGCGGCGGCGGAGCGGCAGCCCTCCTCGCCCCGCCGCTCGGCCAGATACCGCTCCCGGAGCCCCCCCATCACCGTGCTCTCCCGGTGCTCTCCGCCTGGGTTCTGGGGCAGATACCACACCCCGTCCAGCAGGAAGCAGGCCACCGCCAGCCGTTTGCTCCTCCGCCGGGCGGAGGCCGCCAGACCCCGGAGCTGCCGTCCCGCCGGCCGGTTCCCCAGCCGCCGGGCCAGGGCCTCGTAGGCCGCCGCCCCCGCCAGAGCCTCCCCCAGCGCCGCCCGCAGTTCCCCGCACCGGCGCTCCATCCGCTCACCCGCGTCCGGCGCCGCCAGCGCCCGCTCCGGTGCCTGTGCCGGCAGCACCTCGATGGGGCTCTCCCCCCCGCCGCTCTCGGTCACCCGCTGCCATACCTGCCGAAAGAGCTCCCGCTCCTCCGGCGCCGCACCGCCCTGGGGCTTCTGCATCTCTTCCATGGATCACGCCTCCTAAATTCCGGTCTTTCGGTCCATACTATGCCTGTGCCCCTACGGCGTTTCCTCGAAGTTTAGGTCAATAAAAGAAATACTTGTAAATCAATCGGAATTATGGTAAAATACTGCCGTATCGGCGGCAAGTGCCCCAAAACCGCCGCCGGCGGTTTACAGAGAAACACAAAGGAGTCCTTCACATGCTGGAGATCAGGCATTTATCTTATCAGGTGTCCGACGAGTCCGGCGAGGAGCTGGGCATCCTCAACGATGTCTCCCTCACCATCGGCGAGCACAAGTTCGTGGTCATCACCGGCCCCAACGGCGGCGGCAAGACCACCCTGGCCAAGGCCATCATGGGCCTGGTCACCCCCACCGGCGGGCAGATCCTGTGGAACGGTGAGGACATCACTTCCCTCAACATCACCCAGCGGGCCCAGAAGGGCATCAGCTACGGCTTTCAGCAGCCCCCCCGCTTCAAGGGCCTGAGGGTCCGGGACCTGCTGGAGCTCTCCTCCGGCCGGGAGGGTCTCACCCACGACGAGGAGTGCCAGTACCTCACTCGCGTTGGCCTGTGCGCCGCCGACTATATCGACCGCGAGGTGGACACCTCCCTCTCCGGCGGCGAGGTCAAGCGCATCGAGATCGCCACCATCCTGGCCCGCAACTCCGGCCTTATGATCTTTGACGAGCCCGAGGCCGGCATCGACCTGTGGTCCTTCGCCCGGCTCACCGACACCTTCCGCCAGCTCCACGACGAGCAGAAGGCCACCCTGATCGTCATCTCCCACCAGGAGCGCATCATCGACCTGGCCGACGAGATCGTCATGGTGGACCACGGCGTCATCACTCAGCACGGCGCCAAGGATGAGATCTTTCCCAAGATCCTGGCCAACACCGTGTCGGGCTGCAGCTATATGCACGGGGCCTGAATGTTCGCCCCGTTTTCACAGACGGCCGCTCCACACCACATCCCCGCGGCCGAGAAAGGAAGCATTTGAGCCATGGACAAACTGGAAGCCAAGCTCCTCAAAGAGATCGCCGATCTGGACGGTCTCCCGGTAGGAGCCTACAATATCCGCAAGAACGGACAGTCTGACGGCCGCGTCAACACCGCTCACATTGTCATCGATACCAAGACCGACAAGTCGGGCATCGACATCCACATCGCCCCCGGCACTAAGAAGGAGTCGGTCCACATTCCCGTGGTCCTCACCGAGACCGGCCTCACCGAGACCGTCTACAACGACTTCTTCATCGGTGAGGACTGCGACGTGGACATCATCGCCGGCTGCGGCATCCACAACTCCGGCTGCGACACCACACAGCACGACGGCATCCACACCTTCTACGTAGGCAAGAACTCCAAGGTCCGCTACTATGAGAAGCACTATGGCGAGGGCGAGGGCACCGGCGAGCGCATCTTCAACCCTCAGACCATCGTCTACCTGGAGGAGGGCGCCTCTATTAACATGGAGACCACCCAGATCCGGGGTGTGGACTCCACCAAGCGCTACACCAAGATCGTAGTGGGTGCCGGCGGCGAGGCCGTCATCACCGAAAAGCTCCTCACCCACGGCAAGCAGACCGCTGAGTCCGAGATGGACATCGTCCTGGCCGGCGAGGACGCCACCGGCCGGGTCATCTCCCGCTCCGTGGCCCAGGACCAGTCCCAGCAGGTCTTCTACCCCCGCATGACCGGCGAGGCCAAGTGCTTCGGCCACGTCCAGTGCGACTCCATCATCATGGGCCAGGCCAAGATCAAGTCCATCCCCGCCATCGCCGCCGAGCACCCCGACGCCCAGCTCATCCATGAGGCCGCCATCGGGCGCATCGCCGGCGATCAAATCCTGAAGCTCATGACCCTGGGGCTCACCGAGGAAGAAGCAGAGGAGCGGATTCTCAATGGATTCCTGCAGTAAACCTGTCCCTATTCCGGAGGACTATTTCCTGTTCCAGGACGCCTTTTCCATTTACAACCACATCAAGATTACCGGTCTCTTTGAGGATAGCATCTCCGAGGGGGAACTTACCATCCATCCGGACAGTCTCAACCCCTACGGCATCGTCCACGGGGGCTGTCTGGCTACCCTGGCCGATACGGTGGGCGGCTCTGGCGTCTTTGCCGCCACCGGCAAGCCCTGCGTCACGGTGAACTACGCCTTCAGCTTTCTCCGCCCCGCTCTGGGCACCAACAAGAAGCTCTACTGCCGAGCCGTACCTGAGAAGCTGGGACACCGTCTGTGCGTCTACCGCCAGACCATCACCGATGACAACGGCGTAGAGGTGGCCAACGGCAACTTCACCTTCTATCTCTTGGACCACCCTATGAAGGACAAGTCCTCCCAGCCGGCGGAGTCCTGACCAAAACGCAAAAATGGCCGCCCGTATGGGCGGCCATTTTCCTGCGTATGCCGCACTCTGCACAGAGAGCGCATCGTCATTTCTGTGTACGCCTTACTCGTCCCAGTCGGCGTAGTCGTCAAACTCGGAGGGGTGGCAGCAGCAGGCTCCCTTCTCCGCGACCATGTCCTTCAGGCCGCACACAGCGCTGGTAATCTTATCCCAGTAGGCCACGACGCAGCAAATGGCAGCGGCCAGCGCCAGGGACCAGCCTACGATCTTCAGTACAAAACGGGCGACTTTCATCCCATCACACCTCCACATCTGAGTGTTATCCTTAGTCTACACGATTTTCGTGGAAATTACAATCATTCACCGCAACTTTTTCCCTTGTATTTATGGGAAAAATAGAATACAATAAATAGACCATAATTGGTGTATTCTGTCCTAGTGCTCCAAAGGAGGTACCATATGAGACTGGAAACAGAGAGGGGCGCCATCACCATCAGCCCCGATGTCTTTACCAACATCACCGGCGCCGCCGCCACCAACTGCTACGGCGTCAAGGGCATGGCGGTGCGCTCCAAGACCGACGGGCTGGTCCATCTCCTGCGCCGGGAGTCCATGGCCAAGGGAGTCAAGGTCCGGTTCAATGACGATGATACCGTCTCCATCGAGCTCCACATCATTGTGGACAACGGCGTCAATCTTAACGCCGTCAGCCACTCTATCATGAGCGAGGTGCGCTATATCGTAGAGAAGGTCACCGGCGTCAAGGTCAAAAACGTGGACGTGTGCGTGGATTCCATGGTCATCGGCTGAAGTCCGGCGGCCCATTCCGTCATAGAAAGGAACATTTGACATGAGAGGAACCATTGACGGGGCGCTGCTGGCGCGGATGGTCATCCACGCAGCGGCCTCCATCAATTCCCAGAAGCAGCAGATCAATGAGCTCAACGTCTTCCCCGTGCCTGACGGCGACACCGGCACCAACATGGGTATGACCATCGCCACCGCCGCCGCCGAACTGAAGAAGAAGGCTCCCGGCAACGTGGGCGCCGTGGCCCAGGTCAACGCCAACGCCCTCCTTCGGGGCGCCCGTGGCAACTCCGGCGTCATTCTCTCCCTTCTCTTTCGGGGCTTTGCCAAGGCCCTGAAGGACAAGGATACCGCCGACGGCGCCGATTTCGCCATCGCCCTGGACTACGGCGTGGCCACCGCCTACAAGGCGGTCATGAAGCCCGCCGAGGGCACCATCCTCACCGTCTCCCGTCTGGCCGCCCGCCGGGCCGCCGAGGCCGCCCGTGAGGACCGCTCCCTGGAGTTCGTGCTGGACGAGGCCATCAAGGAGGGCCTCATTGCCCTGGACGACACGGTGAATCAGAACCCCGTCCTCAAGAAGGCCGGTGTGGTGGACGCCGGCGGCAAGGGCTTTTTGGTCATCCTCCAGGGCATGCTGGACGAGCTCCGGGGCGAGCCCATGCCCGAGGACACCGAGGAGGGCTCTGCCGGCGAGCAGAAAACCGACTACGCCGCCATCGCCGCCGAGGAGATCACCTTCACCTTCGACACCGTCTTTATCGTCCGTAAGGACGAGCATTACAACGGTCTGGAGGCCTTCCAGGCCTACCTCAACAGTGTGGGCGACAGCCTGGTCATCGGTGAGAGCGACGACGCCTTCAAGGTCCACGTCCACACCGACATCCCAGGCGCCGTCCTCAGCGAGGCCCAGAAGTACGGCACCCTGGAGCTGGCCAAGATCGAGAACATGCGCACCCAGGCCGACGACCTGGCCGCCGGCCGCCACATCCAGAGCACCGACGACCTGGAGGAGGACGACCACGGCCACTGTGCCGCCCCCGCCTCCGCCGCCCCGGAGAAGAAGTACGGCTTTGTCTCCGTCTGCGCCGGCGACGGCATCGCCGACGTCTTCCGGGACCTGGGCGTGGACCGGGTGGTCTCCGGAGGCCAGACCATGAACCCCTCCACCCAGGACATCCTCAAGGAGATCGAGGCCACCCCCGCCGAGGTGGTCTACGTCCTCCCCAACAACAAGAACATCATCATGGCCGCCGAGCAGTGCATCCCCCTGGCCCAGGGCAAGACGGTGGTGGTCCTGCCCACCAAGACCATCCCCCAGGGCGTCTCCGCCATGCTCTCCTTTGACCCCGACGCCATTCAGGAGGACAACACCGACGCCATGACCCAGGCCATCCAGAACGTCCACACCGCCCAGATCACCTACGCCGCCCGGAACTCCGATTTTGACGGCTTCGACATCAAGGAGGGTGACTACCTGGCCCTGGCCGAGAACCAGCTCTTCGGTACCGACCGGGACCTCTTCGCCCTGCTCAAGCGTCTGGCCGAGGCCGAGCCCCAGCAGAACGCCGAGTTCATCACCATCTACTACGGCGAGGACGTCACCGAAGAGCAGGCCCAGGGCGCTCTGGAGATCTTCACCGCCGCCTGCCCCAGCGCCGAGATCACCCTTCTCTCCGGCGGGCAGCCCGTCTACTACTACCTCATCTCCGCGGAATGATCCCCGCTCCATAATAACGTGTCAAGGGCGGCCGGAACGGCCGCCCTTTTCCCTTTCAGAAAGAGAGAACAGGAGGTTTGTTTCCCATGTCCACCTATGACTTTACCACCCTTCGCTCCCGGCTCCATATGGGGGCTTCCAAATGGATCCCCATGGAGAAGGCCGGCGTCACCGATCCCGACGTGATCCCCTTCTCCGTGGCCGACATGGACCTGCTGGTGGCCCCTGAGATCGTCTCCGCCCTCCAGGAGGCCGCCGCCTTCGGCGTCTACGGCTACACCGGCATGGACGAGGCCTTCCGCGCCGCCCTCATCGGCTGGATGGAGCGCCGCCACGGCTGGACCGTAGACCCCGGCTGGCTGGTGAGCAACTTCGGCGTGGTCCACGCCGCCGGCCAGGCCGTCCAGGCCTTTACCAAGCCCGGCGAGGCCATCGTCACCCAGACCCCCGCCTATCCCCCCTTCAAGCGCATCGCCGAGGCCACCGGCCGTCTCTTCTATGCAGATCCCCTCCGCCGCACCGACCACGGCTACGAGCTGGACCTCAATCACCTGGAGGACCTGTGTCGCCGCCCCGAGACCAAGCTCCTGCTCCTCTGCTCCCCCCACAACCCCACCGGCCGGGTATGGACCCGGGAGGAGCTGAAGTCCATCGCCGACATCTGCCGCCGCCACGACGTGCTCATCTTCTCCGACGAGATCCACTGCGACTTCATCGCCCCCGGCCACACCCACACCGTCCTGGCCACCCTGGACGAGGAGACCGCCCACCGCTGCATCATGGGTACCTCGGCCAGCAAGACCTTCAACCTGGCCGGGCTGGCCACCTCCACCACCATCATCCCCGACCAGGACCTGCGCCGGCAGTTCCGGACCAAGACCGACGGCTACACCGGCGGCTTCAACGGCTACTTCGGCCTCACCGCCACCCGGGTGGCCTATGAGCAGGGCGAGCCCTGGCTGAGCGCCCTCATGGAGCACCTGAAGGGCAATTTCGAGCTGTGTAAGGCTTTCCTGGCTGACCGCTTCCCCTCGGTGTGGACGGCCCCCTGGGAGGGCACCTACCTGCTGTGGGCCGACTTCTCCTCCCTGGGCCTGGACCCCGAGGCCCAAATGCGTTTCATGCGGGACGAGGCCGGGCTGTGGCTGGACGAGGGCACCATGTTCGGGCCCGAGGGGACCGGCTTTGAGCGCTTCGTCCTGGCCTGCCCCCGCCACCACCTGGAAAAGGCCCTGGAGCGCCTGGACGACGCCGCCCGGCGGCGGGGTCTCCCCCGTTGAGCCGCCTCACGGCGGACCCCCGGCTGGTCCTCTTCCTGGGGGTGCTAGGGGCCTCCTTCTCCTCCATCTTCGTGCGCTGGTCGGCGGCCCCCTCTCTGGTGACAGCCACCGGCCGGCTGGGCTAGACCGTCCTCCTGCTGCTACCGGTTGTGCTCCGGTCCCACCGGGCCGAGCTCCTGGCCGCCACAAAGCGGGACCTTCTGATGTGCGCCCTCAGCGGCGCCTGTCTGGCCCTCCACTTTTCCACCTGGTTTGAGTCCCTCAAGTGGACCTCCATTGCCTCCTCCACCGTGCTGGTATCCACCGAGGTCATCTTCTCCGCCCTGGGCTTCGCCCTCTTTCTCCACGGCCGCATCCCCAAGCTGGGCGCCACCGCCATCGCCGTGGCCTTCGCCGGCAGCGTGGTGCTGGCCCTCTCTGATGCCGGGGGCTCCCGCGGCGCCCTGACCGGTGACCTGCTGGCGGTGCTGGCCGCCGTGGCCGTGGCCGCCTATACCCTCATCGGACAGGTCCAGCGGGCCCGGCAGTCCACCACCGTCTACACCTTCCTCACCTACGCCTCCTGCCTCATCGTCCTGCTGGTGCTGGACGCCGCCACCGGCACCCCGGTGTTGGGCTGGGGCCTCCGGGAGGCGGGCGTGGGCCTGCTGCTGGCCGTCTTCTGCACCCTGCTGGGCCACTCTCTCTTCTCCTGGAGCCTGAAGTGGCTCACTCCCGCCTATGTCTCCGCCGCCAAACTGTGCGAACCCGTCTTTGCCTCCGTCCTTGGGCTCCTCCTCTTCGGCGAGGGCATCAGCCCCCTCCAAGGCATCGGCGCCATCGCCGTCCTGGCTGGCGTCCTCCTCTACACCAGGGCCGAGGGACGGCATACGTGAAAGAATGTGCCCTGTTGTCCGGCTTTCACCGGGACACAGGGCACATTCTTCCAAAAAATTTTGGCATTCCTTGTTGTATTTTTTACTTTACCGTGCCAAATTACTCTTGCATTTTTTCGCCGGCGGGTGTAAAATACCTCCAACCATTGCAAGTGAGGTATCTTTTCATGGACCATCGCCGCCTCACAACTGAATCCCGCTCCTTTACCTATTTTGGCTGGGCTCGATTTACGGGCACCGGCTTTTTTGGCATGGGTAAAATAGCGGGATAAAGTGAATGGGCCGGCCCTTTTGATAGGGTCGTTGTATCGTTGAACCGTGCGCTCATTGATTTTATCGTCAATGGGCGCCTTTTTTATTGCCGCGCCCTTGGCGGAAGAAGGAGAAGATCACTATGGTAATCATTATGAAACCCGGCACGAAAAATGAGGATATCGAAGCCCTGGCCGACACCTTCCGAGCCCAGGGCCTGGACGTGGGCATCACCCACGGCATCGGCTGCACCATTCTGGGTCTGGTGGGCGACACCACCGAGCTGGACATGGACAAGATCTCCATGGAGGACAACGTGGAGCGAGTCATGCGGGTCCAGGAGCCCTACAAGAAGGCCAACCGGAAGTTCCACCCCGAGGACACCGTGGTCACCGTGGGCAAGGCCCGAATCGGCGGCGGCAACTTCTCCGTCATCGCCGGCCCCTGCTCGGTGGAGAGCGAGGAGCAGATCTGCGCCGTGGCCCAGGATGTGAAGCTCTCCGGGGCGGCCATGCTCCGGGGCGGCGCCTTCAAGCCCCGTACCTCCCCCTACTCCTTCCAGGGCATGGGTACTCCCGGCCTTGACCTGCTGGTGGAGGCCCGTGCCCAGACCGGTCTGCCCATCGTCACCGAGATCATGGACCCCCGGATGGCCGAGCTCTTTGAGGAACATGTGGATGTGGTCCAGGTGGGCGCTCGGAACATGCAGAACTTCGAGCTTCTGAAGGAGGTGGGCAAGATGAGCAAGCCCATCCTCCTCAAGCGGGGCCTCTCCAACACCTACGAGGAGTGGATCATGTCGGCCGAGTACATCATGGCCGCCGGCAATGAGAACGTCATTCTCTGCGAGCGGGGCATCCGTACCTTTGAGACCTATACCCGCAACACTCTGGACGTGTCCGCCATCCCCGCCATCAAGCAGATGAGCCACCTGCCCGTCATCGTGGACCCCTCCCACGCCGCCGGCATGTACTGGATGGTGGAGCCCCTGGCCATGGCGGCCATTGCCGCCGGCGCCGACGGCCTCATTATCGAGGTCCACAACGATCCCCCCCACGCCAAGTGCGACGGCCAGCAGTCCCTCACCCCCAAGAAGTTCGACGAGCTTATGAAGAAGGTGAAGGTCCTGGCTCCCATGATGGGCAAAACCCTGATGCCCTGACACGGAAGGAAGTGAACCCATGAGGACCCTTACCGTATCCCTCCCCGGCCGCAGCTACGAGATTCTCATCGGCTCCGGCCTCCTCTCCCAGGCGGCTGAGCACCTGCACCGGGTGCTCCCCCGGGCCAAAAAGCTCTTTGTGGTCACCGACTCCAACGTGGCCCCCATCTACCTCTCCGCCCTCATCCCCGGGCTGGAGCGTGCCGGCTTTGAGACCGCCTGCCGGGAGATCCCCGCCGGGGAGGGCTCCAAATCCGCCGCCATGCTCAGCGCCCTCTGGGAGGACATGATGGACTTCGGCCTCACCCGCACCGACGCCGTGGTGGCCCTGGGCGGCGGCGTGGTGGGGGACCTGGCCGGCTTCGCCGCCGCCACCATCCTCCGGGGGGTGGATTTTATCCAGATCCCCACCACCCTCCTCTCCCAGGTGGACTCCTCCGTGGGCGGCAAGGTGGCCATCGACCTCCAGCACGGCAAGAACCTGGCCGGGGCCTTCTGGCAGCCCAAGGTGGTCCTCATGGACCCCGACACCCTGGACACCCTGGATGACCTCATCTTTGCCGACGGCATGGCCGAGGTCATCAAGTACGGCTGCATCCTGGACAAGGCCTTCTTTGACTTCCTCGCCCTCCGGCCCAGCCGGGACGAGATCATGGAGGAGATTGAACACGTCTTGTATACCTGCTGCGATTTAAAACGGATGGTAGTGGAGGAGGACGAGCGGGACACCGGCCGCCGGATGCTCCTCAACTTCGGCCACACCGTGGGCCACGCCTTTGAGAAGATGGGAAACTACGAGACCTGGACCCACGGCCAGGCGGTGGCCGCCGGCATGTGCGTCGCCGCCCAGCTGGGTCTGGCCTTGGGCACCGGCGGCACGGAGGATGACCTTCAGGCCCTCACCAAGCTGCTCCAGGCCTTTGACCTGCCCGTCCACATCCCCTGCTCTGACACCGACTGGCCCGTTATGGCAGAGACCATCGGTCTGGACAAGAAGGGCGCCGGGGACAGCATCAGCCTTATTCTCCTGGAGGAGATGGGTAAGGCCAAGGCCGTGAAGCTGAAAAAGACCGAAGTGCTCTCCCAGCTCTCCGCCCTCTACGGGAGGATTTGACCATGGACATCACCATCACCCCGGGCCTGCTCAGCGGGTCCATTACGCCGCCCCCCTCCATCGGGGGCCTTCGGCCCACGGACGGCATGTTCGGCGGTTCCGCCGCAGGCGGGAGCCGAACCGCCATCCTCTGGCTTTTGGAGGCCGAAAGGAGACACACTTTATGAATGTCACCATCACTCCGGGTCTGCTCAGCGGCTCCATTACGCCACCCCCCTCCAAAAGCCAGGCCCACCGGGCCCTCATCGCCGCCGCCCTGGCGGAGGGCGTGAGCATGCTCAAAAATGTGGCTCTCTCCCAGGACATCCAGGCCACCATCCGCTGTCTGGAGGCCCTGGGCGCCTCCTTCCGGTGGGAGGGCGATACCCTGGCAGTCACCGGTCTGGCCGGAAAGCCGGCACCCCAGGGGGAACTCCCCCTGCTGGACTGCGGCGAGTCAGGCTCCACCCTGCGCTTCCTCATCCCCATCGCCCTGGCCGTCCTCGGCGGCGGCCGCTTCACCGGCCACGGCCGGCTCATGGAGCGGCCTCAGGGGCCCTACTTCGACCTTTTCCGTGAAAAGGGCATCTTTTATGAGCAGAAGGACGGCGTGCTCACCGTCCACGGCCGGCTGGAGCCGGGAACATTCTCCCTCCCCGGCAACGTGTCCAGCCAGTTCATCACCGGCCTCCTCTACGCCCTCCCCCTGCTGTCCGGGGACAGCAAGATCCTCCTCACCACCTCCCTGGAGAGCCGGGGTTATGTGGACATGACACTGGACGTGCTGGACAAGTTCGGCGTCCGGGTGGAGAACCGGGACTACACCTCCTTCCGGATCCCCGGCAATCAGGCCTTCCGGGCCCGTGACCTCACCGTGGAGGCCGACTGGTCCAACGCCGCCTTCTGGTACGCCGCTGCGCTGCTGGAGAGCAACGTGGACATCCGGGGCCTGGATACCCACTCCACCCAGGGGGACGCCGCCATCGCCAGCCACTACTGGACCCTGGCCCGGCCCGCCGACGCCGAGATCGACGTGTCCGGCTGTCCCGACCTGGTGCCCCCCCTGGCCGCCATGGCCGCCCTCCGGGGAGAGGAGCTCACCACCCGGCTGGTCAACGCCGCCCGGCTGCGGATAAAGGAAAGCGACCGGCTCTCCACGGTGACCGAGGTTCTCAACGCCCTAGGGGCGGAGGTGGAGGAGCACGACGACTACCTGGTCATCCACGGGAAGGACACCCTTCCCGGCGGCGTCACCGTCTCCGGCCACAACGACCACCGCATTGCCATGATGGCCGCCATTGCCGCCACCAACTGTGACGCCCCCGTCACCATCACCGGGGCGGAGTGCGTCAAAAAGTCCTACCCCAACTTCTGGGAGGACTACGAGGCCCTGGGCGGCGTCATCGCTCGGGCCCAGGTTTAAGGAGGCGTCCCCATGAAATACATCATTTTCGGTGAGTCCCATGGACCCGCCATCGGGGTGACCCTGGAGGGGGTCCCCGCCGGTCTGGAGCTGGACATGGACTTCATCCGCAGCGAGATGGCCCGCCGGGCCCCCGGACAGAACGCCATGACCACCGCCCGCAAGGAGAAGGACGAGCCTGAAATTCTCTCCGGCGTCTTTGAGGGCAAGACCACCGGCACCCCCTTGTGCGCCGTCATCTTCAACACCGACACCCGCTCCAAGGACTACGCCAAGCTCAAAAACCTGCCCCGGCCCGGCCATGCCGACTACGCCGGCTTCGTTCGCTACCACGGCTGCAACGACTACCGGGGCGGCGGCCACTTCTCCGGCCGCCTCACCGCCCCCCTGGTCTTTGCCGGGGCGGTGGCCAAGCTCGTCCTGAAGGAGAAGGGCGTCACCGTCTCCGCCCGCATCACCAATGTGGCCAGCATCGCCGACCCCACCCCCGAGGAGATGGAGGCGGCTATCCTGGCCGCCAAGGCCGACCTGGACTCGGTGGGCGGGCGCATCGCCTGCGCCGTCACCGGCCTCCCCGCCGGGCTGGGGGCCCCTGACTTTGGCTGCAACGTAGAGGGCATTTTCTCCCAGTACCTCTTCGCCGTCCCCGCCGTGAAGGCGGTGGGCTTCGGCCTGGGGACCGGCTTCGCCGACCTCCGGGGCAGCCAGGCCAACGACCCCTTCTACATGGACGGCGACACCGTCAAAACCCGCACCAACCACACCGGCGGCGTCAACGGCGGCATCACCAACGGCATGCCGGTGACCTTCGAGGTCACCATCCGGCCCACCCCCTCCATCGCTCAGGAGCAGGACACGGTGGACCTCTCCAGCCGTACTGACGCCAAGCTGGCCATCACCGGCCGCCACGACCCCTGCATCGTGCCCCGGGCGGTGCCCGTCATCGAGTCCGCCGCCGCCCTGGCCGCCTGCCAGCTGCTGGGCATCTGAGTCTACACAAAGAGGTGTATTCCTATGAGTCAACTGGATGAGCTTCGGGGGCAGATCGACGATATCGATGCCCAGCTCACCTCCCTCTTCCTCCGGCGCATGGAGGTGACGGAGCAGGTGGGCCGCTGGAAGCAGGCCAACGGCATCCCCGTGCTGGACACCGCCCGGGAGCACGAGGTGCTGGCCAAGAAGGCCGCCCTCACCAACGACCCCGCCCGGAAGGACGACGTCACCGCCCTCTATGAGGCCATCATGGGCATCTCCCGCCGGCAGCAGCGCAAGCTTCTCACTGAGGCGGGCAACGAGGACTATGTCCGCATCCAGTCCGCCCTCCGGGCCGTCCGGGACCCCCTCGCCGACCCCAGGGTCCTCTACCAGGGGGAGCCGGGGGCCTACTCCGACGAGGCCGCCGGGCGTTTCTTTGGGGAGATCGTCGCTCGTTCCCACGTGGCCACCTGGGAGGAGGTCTTTCTGGCCCTGAAGGAGGGCCGGGCCGACTACGGCGTGCTGCCCATCGAGAACAGCTCCACCGGCTCCATCAGCCAGGTCTACGACCTGCTGGCCCAGTACGGCGCCTACATCGTGGGGGAGCAAACCGTGAAGGTGGACCACTGTCTTGCCGCCCCCGCCGGGGCCACCCTGGACACCATCACCGCCGTCTACTCCCACGAGCAGGGCCTCCTCCAGTGCGCCGACTTCCTCAAGGGCCGGAACTGGGCCCGGGTGCCCCGGCTCAACACCGCCGAGAGCGCCCAGTATGTGTCCAGAAGCGGCCAGCCCGACCAGGCGGCCATCTGCTCCCCCCACGCCGCCCGGCTCTACGGTTTGGAAATCCTGGCCGAGCACATCAACGCCAACGACCACAACTACACCCGCTTCGTCATCGTCTCCCCGGTGCCGGAGCACCGGCCGGGCAGCAATAAGGTGAGCGCCCTCTTCACCCTCCCCCACCGCACCGGCTCCCTCCATCAGCTCATGACCATCTTCGCCGTCAACGGCCTCAACCTCATGAAGCTGGAGTCCCGCCCCATTGTGGGCCGGAGCTGGGAGTACCTCTTCTTCGCCGACTTCATCGCCGACCTCGCCGCCCCCGGCATGGACGGGGTGCTCCTGGAGCTCACCCAGACCGCCGAGGGCTTCCGGGTGCTGGGGAACTACCCCGCCGCCAAGGAGGGCTGAGCCATGGATGAGCGCAACATCGTCCTCATCGGCATGATGGCCTCGGGCAAGACCACGGTGGGCGGCCTCCTGGCCGCCGCCCTGTGCCGTCCTCTGGTGGACACCGACGCCCTCATTGAGGAAAAGGAGGGCCGGACCATCCCCGCCATCTTTGCCTCCGACGGGGAGGGCTACTTCCGGGACCGGGAGCGGGAGACGGCGGAGGACCTCTCCCACAAAACCGGTCTGGTCATCGCCTGCGGCGGCGGCCTCCCCCTGCGGCCCGACGCCATGGCCCCCCTGAAGGAGACGGGGCTGGTCTTCTGGCTCTGCCGGGACCCGGGGGAAACCTACGATTCCGGGGTCCTGGGGGACCGGCCCCTGGCCCAGGACGGCCGGGCGGCCTTCCTGGACCGCTTTGCCCAGCGGGAGCCCGTCTACCGCGAATGGGCCGACCACATCATCACCGACCTGGCCTCCCCGGAGGCCGGTCTCAACGCCATTCTGGAGGTGCTCAGAGCATGAAATTTCTGGTCATCAACGGGCCCAATCTCAATCTGCTGGGCCAGCGGGAGCCGGGCATCTACGGCTCGGAGAACTACGAGAGCCTGTGCGCCCATTTGAAAGAGTTTGCCGCCACCCACGACTCCACGGTGGACTGCTTCCAGTCCAACCATGAGGGGGCCATTGTGGACACTATCCAGGCCGCCAACGGGGTCTACGACGCCATCGTCATGAATCCCGGGGCCTACACCCACTACTCCGTGGCCATTCTGGACGCCCTCAAGGCCATCTCCGTGCCCTGCGTGGAGGTCCACATCTCCAACATCCACCAGCGGGAGGAGTTCCGCCACAAGAGCGTCACCGCCCCCGCCTGCGTGGGCCAGATCTGCGGCCTGGGCCTCTACGGCTACGAGGCCGCCCTTGGTTACTTTCTCTCGGAGAGAGAAAGTAACCAAAGAGAGCTTTAAACTACCCTGCGGGGATACGTTTAAAAGAACTGAAAAGTCGTGCATCCCCATAGACATGTGCAGGCGGTGGAAAAATGGACGGGATCAGCATCCTTTCAGCCGTGGAAACTGCTTTCGTGCCGCTGAATTTTCCACACCAGCCGCCCAAACTGTGTAAAACCAAAGGAGAGCCGCCATGCAGGTCGAGCTGAACAACACCACCAAAAAGCTGTGCGTCATCGGGGACCCGGTGCTCCACTCCAAGTCCCCCCTGATCCAGAACACCATGATTCAGACCCTGGGGCTGGACTATATCTACCTCTGCCAGCCCGTCAGAGCCGGGGAGGCCGCTCGGTGGCTGGAGTGCGCCAGATTTGCCGGCTACGCCGGCTTCAACGCCACCATGCCTCACAAGGAGGACCTCCTCCCCCTCATGGATGAGCTGGACGAGGATGCCAAGCTCTACGGCTCCGTGAATACGGTCTGTATCAAAGAGGACAAAATATACGGATTCAACACGGATGGGCGGGGCTTTTTCCAGGCCCTGCTGGACGCCGGGTTCGATCCCCGGGGCCGCCGGGTGGTGCTGCTGGGAGCAGGCGGCGCCGCCAAGGCGGTGTCGCTCAAGCTGGCCCAGCAGGGGGCGTCCTCGGTGACCATCTGTAACCGGACCGTAGAGAAGGCACAGGCCCTCTGTGACAAAGCGCCAAAGATCCTCTCCCCCGCCGGCTTTGACCCAAAGACCCTCCGGGCCCAGGCTGCCAACGCCGACCTGCTGGTGAACTGCACCTCCCTGGGTATGACGGGGGCAAAGGGTCAGTTTGAGGACCTCTCCTTCCTGGAGGCCCTGCCCGCCGGCGTGCCGGTGTGCGACCTCATCTATGCCCCCCTGGAGACCGCCCTCCTGGCCCGGGCCCGGGAGCTGGGCCACCCCACCCTCAACGGCCTGAGCATGCTTCTCTACCAGGCCATCTTCGCCCTGGAGCACTTCACCGGCACCTCCATCGACGCCCCCGCTATGGCCCGGCGCCTGGCCCCCCTGCTGGGAGCCTAGGGCCGTTCTGTTCCCCTTTCTCTGCGCATATACATCCCACAGTGGAAACCACGATGGGGAGTGTTGTATGTGTGAAAGGGAACATCGAGGAGCGGGCCTGCCGGCTGGCCCTTTACATCATCGAGAACAAGGCGACGGTACGGGCTGCCGCCCAGCGCTTCGGCATCAGCAAATCCACCGTCCACAAGGACATCCAGGACCGTCTAAGCGCCTTCAACCGCCCCCTCTACCTCCAGGTAAAGGCGGTGCTGGACGAAAACAAGGCCCAGCGGCACATCCGGGGCGGCATTGCCACCCGGCGGAAATACAAGGGTGAGGATGCCGTCTCCTGACAACGGCTGAAAACAGAAAAAACGGCGCGGACCATATGGTCCGCGCCGTTTTTTGCACTCTGAAATCAGTCTCTGGCTCCGCCAAACTCGCTCATGATGAGGTTCTTGTTCTTCTCCTGGACCCAGTTGATGGACCACTGGGAGGCGAACAGCAGGAGCTGATGGCCCTTGTAGTCCTCCACCAGCTTCACGTCGGTGCCCAGGATGAGGTCGTCCTCCTTGAAGGGCTCGCCGGTGTCGTTTTCGATCCACCGCAGGTACTCGTAGGGCAGGCCCTCCATGTAGAGGTCCACGTTGTACTCGTTTTTGAGGCGGTACTCCAGCACGTCGAACTGGAGGGTGCCCACCACGCCCACGATGACCTCCTCCATGCCGGTATAGGGGGTCTTGAAGATCTGGATGGCGCCCTCCTGGGCGATCTGCTCCATGCCCTTTAAAAACTGCTTGCGCTTCATGGTGTCCAGGGGCCGCACCCGGCGGAAGTGCTCGGGGGCGAAGGTGGGGATGGGGTCGAACTTGAACTTCTTCCCCGGGGCGCACAGGGTGTCACCGATGGAGAAGATGCCCGGGTCGAAGACACCGATGATGTCGCCGGCGTAGGCCTCCTCGATAATCTCCCGCTCGGCGGCCATGAGCTGCTGGGGCCGGGAGAGTTTAATTTTTTTGCCGCCCTGGACGTGGTAGACCTCCTTGTCGGCGTCAAACCGGCCGGAGACCACCCGCAGGAAGGCGATGCGGTCCCGGTGGGCCTTATTCATGTTGGCCTGGATCTTAAAGACGAAGCCGGAGAAGTCGTCGTCCATGGAGTCGATGATCTCCTCCCCGGCCTTCCGGGGCAGGGGGGGCGTGGTCATACGGAGGAAGTGCTCCAGGAAGGGCTCCACGCCGAAGTTGGTGAGGGCGGAGCCGAAGAACACCGGGGAGAGCTTGCCGTGGCGGACCCGGTCCAGGTCGAACTCGGCGGCGGCGCCGTCCAGGAGCTCGATCTCATCGCTGAGCTGCCGGTGGAGCGCGGCGCCGATGAGGTCGTCCAGGTTGGGGTCGCCCAGCTCCACCTCGGTGGCGGTGGCCGCCTTGGACCCGCCGTTGCTGGTGAAGTGGATGATCTTCTTGCTGCCCCGGTCGTAGACGCCTTTAAAGTCCTTGCCGCAGCCGATGGGCCAGTTCACCGGGTAGGTCTCGATGCCCAGCTCCTTCTCCAGCTCCTCCAGGAGCTCAAAGGAGTCCCGGGCCTCCCGGTCCATCTTGTTGATGAAGGTGAAGATGGGGATGTCCCGCATGGCGCAGACCTTGAAGAGCTTCCGGGTCTGGGCCTCCACGCCCTTGGCCGCGTCGATGACCATGACGGCGCTGTCCGCCGCCATCAGGGTGCGGTAGGTGTCCTCGGAGAAGTCCTGGTGGCCCGGGGTGTCCAGGATGTTGATGCAGTAGCCCTCGTACTGGAACTGCATAACCGAGGAGGTGACGGAAATGCCGCGCTGCTTCTCGATCTCCATCCAGTCGGAGGTGGCGGCACGGCTGTTCTTCTTGCCCTTGACCACGCCGGCCTGGGCGATGGCTCCGCCGTAGAGCAGGAATTTTTCGGTCAGCGTCGTCTTGCCGGCGTCAGGGTGTGAAATGATGGCAAAGGTGCGGCGCCGGGCGATCTCACTTTCGTATTTAGACAAAGGTATTCCCTCCAAAAGATCCATGATGGGGAGTCCGGCCCGTCCCTCCGGGTCCGGCGTTTTTGTCTTTTTTACATGGGATAGACCCTCCCAGCGTCATAATTGGTACCGATGATGGCAAAAAATTATATCACAATCGGAAAAAAATTGCAAGTGGAGACCCCAGGACGTACAACAAAAGGTGTAGGACTACAATACATATTGGACATCTGAATAAAAAAGGATGAAGGACAGGGCCTCATCGGTTATAGTTGAAGTTGCGGACAACAACCGAACGAGAGGAGACCATATCC